>DAOUSD010000259.1 GCA_030627405.1 Deltaproteobacteria bacterium | reverse complement strand
TCTGAATGGACGCAAGACCAAATCGCAACCGGCACAAAAGTCTTAGAGCAATTACTAATTGAACTATCGCATGATTATAAAGATATTATTCAGGCAAAAACAGAAGGCATAGACAAGGAGATTCTATATAAGTTAAGTGATATTCAGGGAAAAAAGAACCAAATAGAGTTTAAGCAGGCGGCCCTTAAAAACATTAAAGAGTGGGAAAACCAATTAAACCGGAAACTCATGACGCTTAATGATGATATAAAAAAGATAAAACAGCAAAGAGACAAAATTCTGGGAAGCAAGACTGGTGAAGACAGTATTTTGTCGCTTTTTTATCTTACATCTGTTCAGCAGAATATGGTTAACTTTAATCAATTAAATTATCAGCTTAATGAGTTAACGTCAAAAGAGAATGAAATGTCGTCTGAAGTTGAGCAATTAAAGCAAGATATAAATCATATTAATACGGAAATAAATAGATTAAATATTGAAAAAAGTTACATCGAACATATTAAATTAATTAGCAAACCAGAAGCCTCAACATCTCCAATCAAACCAAAGAAAGAGCTTAATATAGCCCTCGCCGGTGTAGCTGGTTTCATACCGGCAGTATTTATAGCCTTTTTTGCAGAGTACATTAAGAAGTCTAAAGAAAAAAGCACAAGCCAACATCAGCAATGAACGCCGGGACTTGTCGGAGAGGTATGTAAACGTTCTGCACGAACTTTGGCCTCTTGACCTTGTATAGTTTCGGCTGTCTTGCAGGAATTGTTGAGGCCAACAGCGATGCGCTCTCCGAATGCAAGGAAAAATATCCCGATGCAAGGACATTTGCCGGCATCAGGGATGCGATAAATGAGGTGCAATACAAAAAAGTAATTAATAAGATGGTAAAGTGCATTGGACCGGCCGCAGCGCCATTCTTGGCCGCCGCAAAAACCCTTTGATACCATCTTTCGAATATCTGCCCCCATTAAAGGCATTGGCATTGCTATGTATGTAGCCATTATTCGGAATGGATGAAATAGTCAAAGGGCTGTCCGACAAAAAGGAAGATTGAAAACAGAGGTTTCAAGACATAATGAAGTTGTTGATGAATTAGCGAGGAAAATTTGTAAGGATTTGGATATACCCTTTGTGAGGTGATAATATGAAATACAGAGCAGTTATAAAAAAGTCTGGTGAATGGTGGATTGGCCGGCTTATTGATCTGCCCGGAGTAAATGCACAGGAAAAAACAAAATCGGAACTTATCGAATCTTTACGAGTTGGAGCAGAAGCTATGCTGGATGCCGAAGTGCCTTTTGAGCCTGGCACCGAAATGACCACTGTTGATATTCCCGACCCGGCATGGACAAAACCACCAATTGAAAATTTAACTATATCCTAAATCAGTTACCCGTTGTTTTCTCTATCGGGATGGATTCTCTGGGACATGACCCGATTTAGCTGCGGGGACATGCCCCGATCTAGTCCCATCAAATCGGGATCGTGTACCCAGACAGCAATAAATTTCAAGAGATAAGCGGAGGGATCGTGTACCCAGACAGGGGATAAGACGTAGCGTGGGGGCTCTCCGTCCCCCACAATCGAAAGATCAGAATCGTGCCTCCGGACAGAAGACAGGGATAGTTCTTGACGCCACCATTTAGACGATATATTATCTTATAAAAAGTAAGACAATTGGAGCAACCTCATGAGAACCAAGAAAAAAATGAGTGTAACCATAGATGCGGATATATTTGATGCCATTGAGAAGGCGGCAAAGTCCTCCAACATGGTGAAAAGCCAGTTGGCGCAAGAGGCCTTCAGATTGTGGTTTAAAAAAAGGACCGAAGAATTGATGGCCAAAGGATATGCTGAAATGGCAGGTGAAGACAGGGAAATTGCCGATACAACCCTTCACGCTCAAAATGAGGTTCTATCGTGAAGGGCTTTCCAGCGCGTGGCGAGGTGTGGCTTGTAAACTGGAATCCTGCCAGAGGAAGCGAACAGGCAGGCAAAAGGCCCGCCCTTGTTATCCAAAATGACATTGGCAATGAAAAAGCCCCGACTATAATTGTGGCAGCCATCTCGAGTTCTGTCAAAATCTATCCTATGAACGTTAAGCTTGAGCCACCGGAAGGAGGATTAAAGCGAACCTCTATCGTAAAAACAAGCCAGATACTTACTGTATCCAAAGAAAGGATGGAAAAAAGATTCGGCCAAATCAGCGCGGAAAAGATGCAAGAAGTCAACCACGCAATAAAATTAAGCCTGGATCTTTTATGATTCATCGATAAAAAAGGGTCTTGCGTTTTGCCCTTTTTTTTCTGAATTAAAGTTTGACCCAGCACCTGCAAAAAAGCGGTACATGACCCGATTTAGCACGGGGACATGACCTGATTTATCTTTACAAATTGGGATCGTGTACCCGGATTATTTGACCATTAAGATCATACGAAGGCATTCAATGGCGATTACAGTCAAAAGTAAAATAGAAAAGGGTTGGATTCGTCTCCCGAAAAAAGTGAGTCTTCAAGACGGGACACGGGTTATTATAAAGATCGAGCCTATACTAAAAACCAAAGAAAAACAAAAGATCATTGCAGAGTTATCTGGGGCCTGGTCTGATGACCCAAGCATCGTACCCATTTTTGAGGAATTAGAGCAGGAACGACATCAATATCTCGGTCGAGAGGTCAATTTCGAATGATCTTGCTGGATACCAATGTAGTTATTGCCTTCTTCAATGGTAATAAGTCAGTATTAAAAAAAATAAGCGAGCAGATTGACAGTATCGCTTTGAGTGTTCTAGTCATATCTGAATTGGATTATGGCGCAAAGGCATCTCAGAAGGCCAAAGAAAATCTGAAAAACTTGTATAAATTCGTAGATATTGTTCAGATAGTTCCTTTTGATCTTGAATGCGCTAAGATTTTTGGAACTATATAAAAGTAAACTTCAAAAGCTGGGCAAGCCCACGGGTGAGATGGATGCGCTGATTGCAGCCACTGCAATGGCACACAAGGCTGTTATAATCACAGGCAACAGAAAACATTTCGAAAATATTGAGGGTTTGAAAGTTGAAACTTGGCCAACTTGGTGACATTTTCTATATATAATCTGAACGAACCAAACGAACATAACAATTACCTGACTGAGCTACTGATTTACCAATGGATGTTTCCCCATTACTGATCCTTTAAACGCAAATACCGCCGTGCGGTGCCCGCCTGGAGGGCCCAAACAAAAGATAAGTTTAAAAGTTGAGAGCGTAAGTGCCCCCCTGCGTAACTCTGTGGTGAAAAAATAAGCTACAGAATTAAAAACCCATGGAGAACAAAATGACTATCCAGCATCAACAGCAAAATTCCGCACAAGACAACTACTATCCCGATGATGAAATCGAACTCATCGACCTGCTGCGTGTGCTATGGAAATGGAAGTGGAGGATCATCCTGATTACCTTTGTTTGCATGCTTGCTGCAGGGGTGTTCAGTTTTATGATGCCAAAGATTTATAAAGTTTCTACGGCTATTGAACCCGCTATTATTGGAATGGATAAAAATGGCAGCCCTGTGTATCTGGGTTCAGCGAAAAATATAAAAGCAAAAATAGAAAGCGGTATTTATAACTCACGAATACTAAAAAACCTGAATATCGATTCCCGTAAGATACAAATTAAGTTCAAAGTTGCCAATCCAAAAAGTACAGAGCTGATTAAAGTTTCTTCTGAATGGACGCAAGACCAAATCGCAACCGGCACAAAAGTCTTAGAGCAATTACTAATTGAACTATCGCATGATTATAAAGATATTATTCAGGCAAAAACAGAAGGCATAGACAAGGAGATTCTAT
>DAOUSD010000269.1 GCA_030627405.1 Deltaproteobacteria bacterium | reverse complement strand
TTCGCAACTGTTTCAACAGCTATAAGCTAAGGGCTCGGTAAAAAATAAATTTATCAGAATTTATTTGTTGATTCAAATTGTTATTAAAGATAACTATTGCCTGAATGAAAACTGCTGATTTTCCCAATTTTTGCCTCAGACTTAAATTTTAATCCTCAAAAAAGGGCGGACACAGAGGTTCGCCCCTACTGTATTCCTGCGGTTAAAATTTGCGTCTTCCTTGAACTTGAAAAATTTTTCAGTTTTCGTAAGGCATATATAATGTTGCAAAGATATCTATCATTAGGGCTCGGTAACTATTAATGGAGGTTTTTAAATGGGGCGTTTTAAGATTTTTTATATAGTTGGTTTATTAGCACTAATTACAATATATGGATGCTCGTCTGATGAAGAAAAAAAACTAAGTTATCTCGAAAAAGGTAAAGCCTATTTTGAAAAAGGAGAATACAAAAGCGCGGAAATTGAGTTTAAAAATGCTATACAAATTGATCAGGAATATATCGAGGCATATTCGAACTTAGGTGAAACCTATCTTAAACTTGGAAATGCTCAAGAGGCTTTTAGAACATTTTTGATGCTTGCAAAACTAGAGCCGGACAACACTGATGCTCAGTTAAAACTGGCTGGTTTTTATTTTCTTGGAAGAAAGTTTAAAGAATCCAGGGAAAAAGTTGATTCAGTTTTAAACATAGAGCCGAATAATATAGAGGCGTTATTAGTACTTGCCAGCATATTGGATCAGGAAAAAAATCTGCATGAAGCCGCCACTGTATTTGAAAAGATTATTGGGCTCGATAGCAAACAAATCCGCGCTTATATTGGGTTGTCCCGTGTTATGTCACGTCAGGGAAAGCTTGCGGAGGCTGAAAAAAAATTAAAGGCAGCGATTGATATTTCTCCGGATTCTATACAGCCACGTATTGCTCTTTTCAGTTTTTATTTAAATAAAAAAGATTATGATAGTGCCGAAGTCGAAATAAAACAAACCGTTGAGCTTAATCCCGGGAATGCTGATCTTTACATTATTCTCGGCAACTTTTATTTTTCACAGAAAAACAAGGATAAGACAGAAAAAGCATATCTTAAAGCAATTGAAACTGATCCAAAAAATATAAAACCATATATGGTTATAGCTGGATTTTATGATAGTTCCGGTATCAAGGACAAAGCTTTATCAATGCTTAATAAGGCTCTTGATATACATCCCGATGATATTAGAATTATGAATACAATAGCCGGATTCCATTTTAAGAATAAAAATGCTGATGAGGCAGAAAATTATATAAATAATATTTTAGAAAAAAGACCGAAGTATTTTCCGACCAGAATGCTTAAAGGAGAAGTTTTTGTTCTAAAACAAAAATTTCCGGAAGCGATTGAATTATTCGACATTTTAATTAAAGAAGAACCCGGGTCTGCACGCGCCCATTATTTCAAAGGGCTTGCTCATATTGGAAAAAATGAACATCAAATAGCAAAAACAGCCATTGTGAAGGCAATTGAATTAAAACCAAAATACATGGAAGCAAAAATGCTTTTAGCAGAAATTTATCTCCGTGAGCGCGATTTTGATTTAGCTATAAAAGAGAGCGAAGATATTATTGCAATTCTGCCGAATAATTACAAAGCAAAACTTATTGCCGGCAACGCATATATGTATCAGGGCAAGTTTAAAAATGCACGGGATATGTTTGAATCATTGATAAAGATAGCTCCGGATAATCCGGCAGGTTACTTCAGAATAGGCCTTATTAATCGTTTTCAAAAAAAATATGATCTTGCTCTATCTGACTTTGAAAAGGCTATGTCAATAAATAATAAACTCATGGATGTGTTTACAAACATTGTCCTTGTTCATGCTGCGAAAAAAGAGTTTGATACTGCAATTAATAAATGTGAAAAGCAGATAGAAATAGTAAAAGATAATCCTGCACTTTTAGCAATAGTTTATGATTTAAAAGGTGGGCTATACTTAGCTCAGAAGAAAAAAATTAAAGCAGAAGAATCATTTAAAAAGGCTTTAGAAAAATATCCGGATTTTTTAAAGCCGTATTATTCTCTGGCTAAAATATATGTTATTGATAAGAAACAGGGTGAAGCCATTGAACAATACAAAGCCATTCTTGAGAAAAATCCCAAACAGGCAGGCCCTCATATGCTTATTGGAATTATTTACGACATGCAGAAACGTTTTGATCTCTCGGAAAAACATTACAGGACCGCGCTTGACATAAATCCGGATTTTGCACCTGCAGCAAACAATTTGGCATATTTGCTCGCGTTGAGAGACGAAAACCTTAATGAAGCATTGGCTCTTTCTCAAAAGGCAAAAGAAAAGCTTCCGGACGATCCTGGAGTAATGGATACTCTGGGATTTGTTTACTACAAAAAAGGCCTGTATGATAGCGCCGAAAGGGAATTCACAGACAGCCTGGAAAAAATTCCTGAAAATCCAATGGTTCATTTCCATCTTGGCTTAACCTACCATAAAAAAGAGAATAAAAAACTCGCTAAAGTTGAACTTGAGAAAGCTCTCAGCCTTGATGACAGCTTTGATGGTTCCGAGGAGGCGAGAAAGATATTGTCTGAACTCTAATGAAATATTTTTCTTTTAAAATAGTTATATTATGCATACTATTACCTCCTGTAGTTTATATATTTTCTGTACAATCCCTGGAAACTCACCTGAAAAACAGATATACAAGCGAGATTGAAAATATTTATACCGGTGATACGGATGCTTTATTAGAAGGTAATATCGGTATAAGAGATTCCATATAGTTCACCACGGATTTTCACGGATTTTCACGGAATTACACTGAATTATCAATAGACCCATTCTCAAGCGAGTTGTTTTGAAATAATTACTCAATTGAGCTTCGTTCTGATTTGTTATCTTTTTTATGGCCTTGTTTTCTTACGGTCTTTATATACTTCCCGTGCAACGCCTATGATTTTATAGCTCAAATCTTCATATAGCAACTTAGGGCTCATTGTTTATAATTTTCAGTGAAACTCCGTGTCGTTCCGTGGTGAGCTATTATCCTTTTTGTTGAAGATTCCTTAAAAATGCAGTTGGATTTGTTTCCTTAATATACTTTTTAATCCCGTCAACTATGGCCTCACACAATCGTTCCTGATATTTTGAATTTATTAATCTTTTACATTCTTTTGGATTACTTATAAATGAGGTTTCTATCAGGATGGCGGGCATCTGAGCTCCGAGAAGAACATAAAACGGCGCCTGCTTAACTCCTTTATTATTTATTCCGCTATATCCATTCTTTTTTAGACAGTTGCACAAAGCTGTCTGGACATGGCCGGCAAGACGGCTGGACTCATTTATTTTTGCATTCTGCATTAGATCGCTTAAGATTGTCTGAAGATCACTGATATTTTTTGTAGATGTGGCATTTTCACGTGCAGCTACGAGAATGGATTCATCATCTGTAGCAAGGTTAAGAAAATATGTCTCAATTCCAAATGCCCTGCTGCTTCTTGCGGCATTTGTGTGTATTGATATAAAAAGGTCTGCATTTTTTGTGTTTGCAATAGCTGTCCTTTCTTCCAAAGTTAAATAACGGTCACGAGTTCTGGTAAGAAATACTTCACATT
>DAOUSD010000270.1 GCA_030627405.1 Deltaproteobacteria bacterium | reverse complement strand
CTATTAGGCAAAAACTTTATATAAAAACAGACTGTTAGGCTAAAAGCTAACGGCTAAACGCTAACAGCTATGCGTACAGATCATATTTTTTGAGGTATTTTACCCTTAAAGGTGTAAACTACTTTGGGCTAATTATGAAGGATGCCAAAAGGAGTATATTTTTTCTCCAGGTCAAGAAGGTTCGGGAAGAGTTTTTTAATTTCCACGTTGAATGAGATATTTGAAGGTGAGAAGGAGCTGCTTAAGGATCTGTGGATATACAAGGCAGATTATGCGTGGGGAAAATATCCTGTTGTAAGGATTGATTTCAGCAGAAAAAAGGCGGAAAATGGAAAGGACCTATAGACGGAAGCTTGCCATATGACTCCTGAAAAATCCGCCTTTTACCCCGAAAGACCTTTTGAACCACAGTGGTCAAATTGTCATAGATCAATACCGGAAAGATACCTGTCTCTCTTGCGATCTGTTTGATCTTTTTTCCATAAACTCTGTGAGCTGTCCGAATGTAATCATATTGATCCACCATGAGCATTCTCCTTTCTCCCTCCGATTTTTGAACTGGTAACAACAACCATTCCTATATCAGAGGTCGGCTTCAGGGGGGTCAATTTTAGGTTAGCAAAACTATACCTATTATTTTACCTGTGTTTCCGCGAATTTTTGTAAAGCTTTTGGCGCAAAAGCAGCAAGCAAAAATCCAAATGTAATATAAATCCCATTGGTTGCATTACCATCTTTAAGAAGAATCGTTAAAAATCCAAAAATTATTGCTGCTATCAAAGCAATAAAACTCATTAAACGAATAGATGAAACATTTCCATTATCTTCTTCAAAAAATCCAGCTCTTTTTCTTTCGGTTTCATTTTTTTGAGAATGGTTTGTCATGTTTGTATCCCCTCTTAAATAATATTTGAATGCCTAGCTTATTTTTTAATGAATTGAAAATATATACTCCGCAAATACTTCCCATCACATCTGCAAGAAAATCCATTATATCAGCATCTCTGCACGGCACAAAATACTGGTGGACTTCATCACTAAAACCATAAAGAGATGATGATAATATGCTGAGCATTATCACCATATTTATGTTTTCTTTGAATCGCTGGGTTCTGAATACTCTGAAAAAGAGAATTCCAAGAATGGCGTGGGCAATAAAATGAAGGAGTTTATCCAAATGAGGCGGAACAGGGATACTGTCAGGGGAAGGATAAGAAGACTGAATAAAGATCAAAAGGCAGTAAAGCAGTACAGGAAGCCAGTAATATATAAAATTTTTACCTCCTGACAAATTTACATTACCACCCTGTAGTCGGCCTTCTTTTTCCGAATAATGCTTCACATGGCGAATTTTTTGTAACATGTTTTTTAAGTTTGCTGCACCATAAAGACTGAAAAGTCCGGCAACTGCCGTCCATTGCCTCCAGCTTCGCAAAGTCGGCGTGCTTACATTTAAGATCACACCATTTTATCCTGTGGGTAGTAATGCCGGCGTTATCTTTTGTCATAAATTCTTTTTCAAAAGGCTAAGGGCTCGTTACAAAATAACTAATTCCAGCTCCCTGCCCCTTATATTTGCGAGAACTTTATTTAAAAAATCTTCATGCGTAACTCCAAATCTGACTTTGCCGTCCAGAGTTCTTACTGAAAGAGTGTTGGATTCTCTTTCTTTCCCGCCAATTGTAAGGATAAGAGGAATTTTGTTCAACTGAGCATCACGGATTTTTTTGTTAAGGCTTTCAGTTCTGCTGTCAACCTCTGCCCGCAATCCCTGCTCCTCAAATTCTGTTTTTACAGAATTTGCGTAAGAAACAAGCTCATCATTAATTGCCAGAATAGCAACCTGTACCGGAGACAACCATAAGGGAAACTTTCCTGCAAAGTGTTCAACAAGTATCCCGAAAAACCTTTCAATCGAGCCGTAAATTACCCTGTGAATCATAATGGGACGGTGTTTTTCATTATCCTTTCCTATATAAGAAAGATCAAATCTTTCAGGCAGAGACATATCAAGCTGCACAGTCCCGCATTGCCATGTGCGGCTGAGCGCATCTTTTATGTGCATATCTATCTTAGGGCCGTAAAATGCACCATCGCCCTCGTTTATTTTATAGCCCATGCCGTAGGAATCAAGCGCTGCTTTTAAACCATCTGTAGTTAATTCCCACTGCTTATCCGTTCCTATTGACTTTTCAGGCCTTGTGGAAAGCTCAAGATAAAAACCAAGACCAAAGGTTGAATAAATCCTTTTAACCAGCCTCAGAACTCCAACGATTTCATCTTCTATCTGTTCTTCGGTCATGAAAATATGAGCATCATCCTGATGGAAAGCTCTGACCCTGAAAAGGCCGTTCAGCACTCCGCTCAGTTCGTGACGGTGTACAAGCCCGATTTCAGCGGCACGAACAGGCAAGTCCTTGTATGAGTGAGGTCTCATGCCATACAGAAGCATCCCGCCGGGACAGTTCATCGGCTTTATTGCGTACTCTATATCATCAATAACAGAGGTGTACATATTCTCCCGATAATTATCCCAGTGCCCGCTCTTTTCCCATAAAGAACGGTTAAGCATAATCGGCGTCTTTGTTTCAACATACCCTGCTTTCCGGTGTTCCTCCCTCCAGTAATCTAAGAGCGCATTCCAGATGTTCATTCCCTTTGGGTGAAAAAAAGGCATGCCCGGCGCTTCTTCGTGAAAGCTAAAAAGATCGAGAGCCGCACCAATTTTTCTATGATTTCTTTTTTTCGCCTCTTCAAGGAAATTTAGATGGGCTTTAAGCTCTTTCTTGTCAAAAAAGGCTGTAGCATAAATTCTCTGCAACTGGGCTTTTGTCTGATCAGCACGCCAGTAAGCACCCGAAACCTTCATTAATTTTATTGCTTTTATAAATCCTGTATGAGGAAGATGCGGGCCGCGGCATAAATCCGTAAAATCTCCCTGCTCGTAGAAAGATATTGTTCCATCTTCAAGCTCTGAAATCATTTCGAGTTTGTATGGCTCGTTGTTGTAAAATTGAAGTGCTTCGGATTTTGAAACCATCTTGCGTTTAAAAGGAATTTTTGCCTTTATTATTCGTTTTATTTCTTCCTCAATTTTAGGAAAATCGTCTTTTGAAATCGGCTCCATATCAATGTCATAGTAGAATCCATCTTCAACAACAGGCCCGATAGTCAGCTTGGCATCCTTATAAAGATGCAAGATTGCCTGCGCCATGACATGTGCAGCACTGTGGCGAAGTATTACCAGAGCTTCCTTGTCTTTGTTTGTGATAAGGCGCAGATGGCAATCATGCATAATTCTTTCACTCAAATCAAGCAGCCTGCCATCAACTTCAACAGCAATCGAATTCCTCGCCAGGCCCTCTGAAATACTCCCGGCAACATCCAGGCCGGTTGGCGCATTATCAAAACTCTTTATACTTCCATCGGGAAGAGCTATGTTTATCATTATATGCTCACCAGGGAATAAAATTATAAGTTGTTTTTATATCTTCTTTTGATTATACCTAAAATGAGCGATTAGCCATTAGCTTTTAGCTATTAGTCAAACTATATCAAGATGTTATTAAATAATAACATTTCACCCAATGGGTGAAAATCG
>DAOUSD010000120.1 GCA_030627405.1 Deltaproteobacteria bacterium | reverse complement strand
TGGCATCCTTCATTTTGTAGTTTACACTTTTCCAACATTGACGGATGCCAGCCATTAGCCATTAGCCATTAGCCATTAGCCATTAGCTCGTTAGCTCGTTAGCTATTAGGCAAAACTTTTGTATAAAAACGGACTGTTAAGCTAAAAGCTAACAGCTAATGGCTATGCGCACAAAGCATATTTTTTGAGGTATCTTACCTTTAAAAGTGTAAACTACTTTTAGGCTGTTATGAAGGATGCCGTTTATATCTTGTGTATTTAATGCTGGATGTGCTACAAATCGTCATAGCAAAATTTTCTTTTTATCCGGGTTAGGAGTAACAGTTTTAATGGAATTTCAGAATTGCATCAGAAACAAATATGGCAAGTGTGATCTTCCGTCCAACACGATTGGCAGAATAAAGGACGGGTTGCGAAAATTGAATCTTGATGTTGAATACTCTGCCTTTAGCGTCTCGGACAACATCTATTGGGGACAGATATGGATTGATTCAATAAGGATAGTCTGTAATGGAAAAGGCATTACACCGGAGCTTGCGGAGGCCAGTGCGTACGCTGAACTGGCTGAACGTTTCAGCGCGGGGCTGTTCTATCCGGTCTTTGAAGAACGCGTAAGGTTTAACGTCCCGGCCCTTTACAATAAGGAAACCAATAGGTTCCTTAACTTTGAATGGATGAAGGGATATGTATATGCCCACCAGGATGATTTGGAAGAAAACGTTCTAAGAATAGAAGACCTGTTGGCAAACGAAAGTCAGTTGACAGATAAGGACATTGAGCATATCAAAAACAGCCACATGGCCAAACATTGGGTTGACGGTTTTTCAATAGTTCATGAAGAGACAGTAAAAATTCCGGCAAACTTTGTTGCATATATTCACGCGTCTAACGGGATGGCGGCAGGCAATACCATCGAAGAGGCGATGATCCAGGCTTTATGTGAAATATTTGAACGTCATGTCCAAATAGAAATAATTAAACCTGAAAAAACTGTTCCATCAATTGATTTGGATTCTGTGGACAATGCCGTCATAAAGGATATGATTAAATTCTATCAGGGAAAGAATGTTGATGTAATGATCAAGGATTTTTCTCTTGATGGACTGTTGCCCTGCATAGGCGTCCTGTTCATCAACCATAATTTGCCTCCTGATCGTATGGAACATAGAATACTGATACCAGGCGCGTCTTTCAATCAGGACGAAGGTCTAACAAGGTGTTTTACGGAAAGCATGCAAGGCCGTGAAACTCTATTGGCCCCCCGTCCACAGTTGGATAAACCACTTGTCCATCGATCTCGTGTCAACAATTATTACCTGTTAATGAAATGTGGTATTTCTCCAAAAGATATCTCATTCCTTGAGCAAGGCGAAGTTGGCGCTTACAGGAACGGTAAAATCAAGGATATTTTTGGCGAGATTGAGGAAATCAAGAGAATATGTAAACTGTTAAATACCGATTGTATAATACTCGACCACACCCATCCTGTATTGGACTTTCCAGTAATAAGAGTAATTATTCCACGGATTTCTGACTTTTTACCTTTCTTGAGTCAAGATATTCTTGTATCTGAAACGACAAGACCGTCCGCTACATGGCGTGGATCAAGATTCAGGAAAATAATGCAGAGTTTTTTTGTATAGCAGCCGTTGGCATTGCAGCAGGCCTGATGGGTCTGAAAAAATACAATGAAGCTGAGAAAGAACTGCATGCCGCGATAGATTGCATCCCCGTTGAGGGAACGCTAAAAGGCTTTTTAAAGGGTCTGTCCCAAACATCTTCCAATAATTTAATTCCTGATACCCCTGCAGCTAATTTCATAAATTATATTTCATGCTTTTCAAAAACAGATTTTCTGGAACTATCTAATTCCATAGTTAATACATATAGTCCAATGGCTCCTGAACTTTCTGTAATAAGACAAAATTTAAAAAATCATGTTGATCTACTTTATAATTCAATAAAATAACCCGCCATTTAATTCATCCTTTATCCTGTTGAGATTACTATATTTTTATTAAAAAAATAGCTTAAATTCCGTATGCAAATGATTTTTTTATTTAAAAATTATTTGCATACAGCTACACAATATAAAGATGTTATAAAAATTAAAAACCCAATATAAAGTGTGATGGCTTCGTAAAAAGCCTGTAACATATTTTCGAACTATATAAATTATCCGACATAGATCTTATATTCCTTTTTTGTTGACAAAGCACAAGATTGATTATATGTAAATAAACTTAAATGGGGTTATTTATCTATATATAATATAAACTTATATAATTTAGCCTTAAAAAAATCAATGAAATCAATGAAATATCAATCAAATCTATGGTATCGAGTGTTTGAGTTTCAAATTGAAAAGCAAATTGAGAGGAGGTGACCTTGATTGTCCCCGTATGGGAAAGTAATTATTATATAGTCAGAATGGTTAATTATTATAAATAATAATGGAGGTAAGACTATGGCAAAACACGAAACTCCTATGATTGATCAGCTAGAGTCTGGTCCGTGGCCAAGCTTTGTATCCGATTTAAAGCAGGAGGCCGAATCAAGGGAAAAAAATGAAAATGGTATAGACTACCAGACACCCCAGAGTGTCTGTGACGATCTTCTGGGAGTGCTTGAGCTTTCATACAAACATGGAAGAACTCACTGGAAACACGGCGGAATAGTCGGTGTATTCGGCTACGGCGGTGGCGTTATCGGAAGATACTGTGATCAGCCGGAGACGTTCCCTGGCGTTGCTGCTTTCCATACAATGCGCGTAAACCAGCCTTCAGGCAAATACTACTCAACAAAATTTCTGAAAGATCTTATGGATATCTGGGAATTGCGCGGAAGCGGTTTGACCAACTTTCATGGCGCTACCGGCGATATCGTTCTTCTCGGTACAACAACACCTCAGTTGGAAGAAGTCTTCTATGACATTACCCACAAAATGAACACAGACCTTGGCGGTTCCGGTTCAAACCTGAGAACTCCTTCCTGCTGTCTTGGAACTTCACGCTGTGAATTTGCCTGCTTTGATACACAGGCGATGTGCCATTACATGACCAATGAATATCAGGATGAGCTTCATCGTCCTGCTTTTCCCTATAAGTTTAAATTCAAATTTGACGGATGCCCCAACTGCTGTGTTGCATCTATTGCGCGTTCAGACCTGTCCTTTATCGGAACATGGCGTGATGATATACGTATTGACCAGGAAGCGGTAAAGGCTTATGTCGGCGGTGAAATTCCTCCAAACGCAGGAGCTCATGCCGGCCGCGACTGGGGTCCGTTTGATATCCAGAAAGAAGTTATCAATATATGTCCAACAGACTGCATGCGATATGAAGGTGGAAAACTTGAGATAAATACCAAGGAATGCACCAGATGTATGCACTGTATTAACGTAATGCCGAGAGCCCTCAGGATAGGCAATGATAGAGGCGCAACTATATGTGCCGGTGCCAAAGCACCGATTCTTGATGGTGCACAGATGGGCACTATGCTTGTTCCTTTTATCAAGATTGAAGAACCTTACGATGAGATCAAAGAGAATGTAATTGAACCAATCTGGGAATGGTGGATGGAAGAAGGCAAGAACCGCGAGCGTCTTGGCGAATTAATCAGGCGTCAGAGTTTCCAGAAGCTGCTTAGAGTAACAGGCATCAAAGCAATGGCGCAGCATGTTCAAGAGCCTCGTTCTAACCCGTATGTATTCTGGAAAGAAGATGAAGTTCCAGGTGGATGGACACGAGATATCAAAGAATTTAGAAAATATCACCAGAGATAGGGGGGAGGAATACCATGGCATTTATATCATCAGGCTATAATCCTAAAAAACCGATGGAAGACAGAATAACCGACATCGGTCCACAAAAGTTTGATCAATTTTACCCTCCGGTTATTAAGGCAAATAAGGGTAAATGGCTGTATCATGAAATATTGGAACCAGGCATTCTGGTACATGTTTCAGAAACAGGTGACGAAGTTTATACAATAAGAGTAGGTGGTTGTCGTTTCATGAGCGTAACACATGTCCGTGAAATGTGCGCAATAGCTGATAAACACTGCGAAGGATTCCTGAGGTTCACCACCAGAAATAACATTGAATTCATGGTGGACAGCAAAGAAAAAGTTGAGCCTTTAAAACAAGATCTTGCCAGCAGAAAATTTAACGGTGGAAGTCAAAAGTTCCCCATTGGAGGTACCGGCGCCGGCATTACCAACATCGTGCATACCCAGGGGTGGATTCACTGCCATACGCCGGCAACTGATGCATCAGGCACAGTAAAAGCAACCATGGATGTTCTTTTTGACCAGTTTACCGACATGAAGCTGCCTGCCAAGTTGCGCGTTTCCATGGCATGCTGCCTTAACATGTGCGGTGCCGTTCACTGCTCAGATATAGCAATTCTCGGTTATCACCGCAAACCGCCAATGATTGACACTGAATATATTGACAAAATGTGCGAGCTTCCTCTGGCTGTAGCTGCATGTCCTACCGCAGCAATCAAGCCGGCTAAAGTTGAGTTTGAAGGAAAAACGCTAAAAAGTGTTTCAGTTAACCCGGAAAGATGTATGTACTGCGGAAACTGTTACACAATGTGTCCATCAATGCCTCTTGCAGACACAGAAGGCGATGGAATCGTTCTCATGGCAGGCGGCAAGATTTCCAACAGGATCTCCATGCCGAAGTTCTCAAAGGTTGTTGTGGCATTTATTCCAAATGAACAGCCTCGCTGGCCAACCATGACTGAAACAATCAAGAGAATGGTTGATGCTTATTCAAATGATGCCAATAAGTACGAGCGTATGGGTGATTGGGCGGAAAGAATTGGCTGGGAAAGATTCTTTGATAAATGTGAGCTTGAATTCACACATCATCTCATTGATGATTTCCGTGATGCCGCATATTATACATGGCGTCAGTCAACTCAATTCAAGTTCTAATAGTTAATTAATTAACCGGAGGCAAACGTCAGGTTTGCCTCCGGCATTAAATAATTTTATGAGGCATAATAATGGCAGATCTAACAATAGACGAACAAACAGCAAAAGATACTATTGTAGAAACTCTTAAGAAAAAAAAGGGGAAATCAAAATTTTATCTTAAGGATTTCTACAAAATGTTTCCCGATGAAAAAGTCAGAGCTGTTAAGAATCTTGTAAACAAAATGGTTGGGGAAGAAATTCTTGAATACTGGTCCAGCGGAAGCACAACTTTAATCGGGCTCAAGGGCGTTGGCAAACAGGCTGCCACCGAAGATGAATAAGATTATAATTTAATGCAGCAAGACGGTAAAGGTTTCCCCGGAATTGTTATTGCAGCTCTGCGAGGCGGATCAGGGAAAACTATACTGTCTATAGGCATAATTGCTGCATTAAAATCCTTTAAAAAAAATGTTGCTCCTTTTAAAAAAGGTCCGGATTATATAGATGCCGGCTGGCTTGCCATGGCGGCTGGCCGGCCATGCTATAATCTTGACAACTTCCTCATAGAAAAAAAGCAAATCCTCAATTCATTTTATACCCATACATTAAAAAGCGATATTGCGGTAATAGAAGGAAATCGCGGACTTTACGATGGTCTTGATACAGAGGGAAGTACAAGCACTGCTGAGCTTGCAAAACTTCTCAATCTGCCTGTAATTCTGTGTCTGGATTGCACAAAGAGCACACGAACCATGGCGGCAGTTGTATTGGGATGCATCAAATTCGATCCGACTGTAAAAATCAAAGGTATTATATTAAACCGAGTTGCCGGACCAAGGCATGAAAATATTGTTCGCAAAAGTATTGAAAATTACTGCGGGATACCGGTTCTGGGCGCTGTTCCCAAGCTTAAAAAACAAAGTTTTCCTGAAAGACATATGGGGCTTATCCCAACACCTGAACATGAATGGGCAAATGATTCAATAAATGCTGCCCTTAACATGGCTAAAAGCTATATTGATCTTGACGCATTAATCTCAATTGCTTGCGATGTTTCTTTTCAACGGCCATCAGCAATCACGCATCCGAAATCCGAAATCCGAAATCCGAAATCAGTAAGGATAGGCATAATTAAAGATTCAGCTTTTCAGTTTTACTATCCTGAGAATATTGATGCACTTGCTGCAGCAGGCGCA
>DAOUSD010000129.1 GCA_030627405.1 Deltaproteobacteria bacterium | reverse complement strand
TTTTATCCAAAAGCTAACCGCTAATGGCTAAAAGCTAACCGCACAGGTCGAATAATTTCACTGTGTTATCAGTCGTTGACGTATAACTAATACGCCCTCCTCCATCTGGCCTTGTGAAATTAATTATCTGAAAGTCTATAGGATCATGGGTCAGGGATTAGTAAAAGTATAGCGAAAAAATTATGTTGAGTGAGCGCAATAAAATACTTGTTGAAAGCATCAAAAGATTATTGAGAAGAGATGCTACAACTCATCTCCGCAAGATTGTAGACAAGACACATGCGGCTGATATGTCTGTTGTGTTCCGTTCTTTATCGCTTCTTAACCAGCGCAAGCTCTTTGATATGATAAAGGACGCACAGCAAAAGGGTGTCCTTTTCAGCGAGCTTGATGAAGATATTTTTTCTAACTTCATAGAAGACATGGATTTGGACGAATTTGTCGAGATCCTGGAACAAATGCCCACAGATGATGTTGCCGACATAATAGGACGACTGCCAAAGGAAAAGTCTGATACCATCCTCGAGAAGATGAAAAAAGAGGGGTCTGAAGAGGTTGAAGACTTACTGCGATATGGTGATGATACTGCCGGCGGTATCATGGTTCCGGATTTTATTGCCTTGAAGGAGGACACAACCGCAAAAGAGGCAATCGAGTCGCTGCAGAAAGAGCATCTGGATGTTGAGATGCCTTTTTATCTTTATGTTGTGGATGATCATGGCAGGCTTGTTGGCGTGAGTTCATTAAGGCAGTTAGTCGTAGTCCATCCTGACACTCCCCTTAAACAATTTATGACAACTGATGTTTTTTCCGTTGAGACAGAAATGGATCAGGAGGAGGTGGCCAAGATAGTTGCACGTTATGATATTCTTGCGGTTCCTGTTGTAGATGACACAAACAAGCTGGTTGGTATAGTTACCGTCGATGATATTATTGATATTATCAGAGATGAGGCTACACAGGATATATTGAAAATGGCCGGTGCAGGTGAGGAATTTATCGAAACCCAGTCTGTTTTTAAAAGCACGAGGACTCGTTTGCCCTGGTTGTTTGCAAGCTGCGTTGGTGGTATAATTGCATTTTTTATTATTTGTCATTTTCAAGACAGTTTGAGCAAGGTTGCTTATCTTGCGGCATTTATACCGGTAATCATGAATATGGGTGGTAATGTCGGCACCCAGTCTTCTTCTATTGTTGTACGTGGTCTTGCAACAGGGCAGCTCAATGTAAGAGATATCTGGTCTGTAGTTTTTAAGCAACTATCCGTCGGTTTTATTCTGGGCGTGATATATGGTTTTCTTATCGGTATGGTGGCTCAATTTCGTTATGATACCGTGGCACTTGCGCTGAGCGTTGGATTTGCCGTCATTTGTTCCATGTCTCTTGCTGCTCTGATAGGCTCTATGGTACCGATGGCTTTTGCGAGAATAAATATAGATCCTGCCGTAGCTTCCAGTCCTTTTGTAACAACATCCGTCGACATTATCAGCGTATTTTTCTATTTTCAGATAGCCACAACCCTCCTTGGTATTTAATAAATGTCAAGTTTTTCTACGCCTGCCATTGTTCTCCGTCGTATTGATTTTGGTGACTATGATTTAATAATTAATTTTTTTACGTTAAATAAAGGAAAAATTTCAGTAATTGCAAAATCGGCAAAAAAGAGTGTTAAAAGATTTTCAGGAGTCCTCGAACTATTTTCTGTTTTGGAAGTAGTTTGCAGTTCCGGTCGCGGCAAAGGATTGCCTGTTCTACAGGAGGCGGCATTAAAACAGCCGTTTTCAAAAATCAGAACAGATATAAATAAAATCGCATATGCCAGCTACTGGGCTGAATTGATTAATATGTGGATGGAAGATGGTAAAAAGCAGGTTCAAATATATCAGCTCTTTCAGCACGTTCTTGGAGAATTAGATCTTGGTTATATATCCCAGGAGGCCCTGAGTATAATTTTTCAGATTAGATTTATGAAACTATCCGGTTTTTGTCCTGATTTGACTCGATGCGGCAACTGCCGAATTGAGGTAGAAGAGATCAAGAAAGGTAAGATTGCTTTTGATATTGTTAAAGGCTGTCTCGTTTGTGACAGATGTTCTTCTGCCAAGTCAGGCAAAATATATCTTTCCAGGGGGACAATAAAACAATTACTATGGGTTGAAAGCGGTGATTTAAAAAAGGCGGGAAGAATCCGATTTACAAAAACAGCTTTAAGTGATGGGTTAAAATTTCTAGAGGCGTTTGTGCCTTATCATCTGGGGATGGAACCCCGGAGCTTGAAATTCCTGAGGCAGATAAGGGGTACTAATGATTATGTTCACGGTTCACGGTTCACAGTTCACGGTTAAAATGCTTGAGTCGTTGCATAGTTCATTGAAAAAACTGTAAACCATAAACCGTAAACCGTAAACGGCTGCTTATTATGTATAATGATCTGAGAAACATACTTGAAACAGAGCCTGTTGAGGCATCTGCGCCATGCAGAATTGACATGGGAGGAACTCTGGATATCAGCACTTTTCATTATCCACTCAGGCATTTTTCCCCTTGCACATTTAACACGGCATTGGACTTAAGGACGAGAGTTTGTCTTTCAGCATATAATAAAGGTATGGTAAAAGTATCCTCGAAAGGCTTTAAGAGTGTTGAATATCCTTTATCTAAAGTTCCTTTTGATCATTCGCTCGGGCTTATGTTTGCAATTGCAGCCTATTTCGGAGTCCAAGGCGTTCATATTCAGATTGAATCTTCATCACCACCGAGAAGCGCCCTTGGGGGATCTTCTTCAGCGGCGGTTGCTCTTGTTGTTGCGTTTTCAAGGATTTTGGAAAAAATTGGTGCAGGCAGCCTTTTGTCAAGAAAGCATACAGCCATGCTTGCACATGCTATTGAGGGAAGTGTCGCAGGGGTGCCTTGCGGTCTCCAGGATCAACTGGCTGCTGCTTATGGAGGAGTTAACGTATGGTATTGGCTTGATGGAATTAAAGGCCCTTGTTTCAGAAAAAAAGCTGTTTATCAGAAAAAATTCTTTGAAAATTTTGAGAAGCATCTTTTATTGGCCTATTGCGGAATTCCGCATGTATCAAAGGATATTAACGGGAAGTGGGTAAGGCAGTTTCTTTCAGGAAGAAACAGGGAACTCTGGGTAGAGATAATTGCTTATACGCATAGATTTGTTGATGCTTTAACTAAGCGCGACTATAAATATGCAGCCGAATCAATGAACGGAGAAATGGCTTTAAGAAAAAAGATGACACCTGAAGTTCTTGATTCAATGGGTGAAAAGCTTGTCGATTCGGCAGTTGAGAATAATTGCGGTGCAAGATTCACCGGTGCGGGAGGAGGCGGCTGCATATGGGCAATAGGTGAAAAAGAAGATATTGCAGGATTAGAGAGAGTGTGGGAATCTATTCTTTCAGAAAGAGAAGAATCCTGCATGCTTGAGGTGAAGATAGATTCTAAAGGATTAGCCGATGAAAAGACTACGTAAAATCATAGAAATTGATGAAGAATTATGTGACGGCTGCGGCCAGTGTGTGCCAGGCTGCGCAGAAGGATCATTACAGAATAATTTCCCTTTAATATTTTTAAAATCTAATCAATTTTCTTTTAACCTATCCCAAAAGATATTTCCAGGCAGGTATAATCTCAACTGTTTTATCGCCTTCTTTCAGGATTTTTTTTTCATCTAAAGTGATAATTTTTCCGGTTCCAAGGCCAAGTTCTCTCATTGCACAAAGAAGTGATGTTATTTCACGGCTTCTGGTTTTTGGATCTTTCATACACAAAAACAGATCAATCCCTTAAGTAATTTATAGGACTCCGTATTGATTGATGAGATTTACCGCCGATCATTTTCCATAACCGATAACATAAATTACCGGTTTGCTGACGAATTGGCAATATCAGTTTCCGATTTTAATAAATCTTCTGCTGAAAACTCCCCTGTCCTTTGCAAAGGAGGAAAGAATTAAGTCCCCGTTCGTGCACAGCAAAACTACGGCTCTTGCGAAAATGGAACTTCATAACGGCCTGTAATTACTGGATTCCAGCTTTCGCCGGAATGATTGTTAAGGGGTATGTTGGACTTTTTATGACGCCATCAAATATAGTCGGGAAAACGGCAGGTGGTACAAATAATAGAAGTGGAGGACCGGTTATTCGATAATTCTGATTGAATTATCCTTTGCAATATTCATGAGTTTCTTGTCAAGCGTGATCAAATACCCGTTATTTCGCCGCGCAAGAACAAGGTAGAACATATCGTAGACCGGTTTCCCGACAAGGCATCCCAATGAAAAGGATTCTCTGTATAAAGTCAGGTCGTTGCTGTATTCATCAGGCAGAGCTATTGCGTACTCTACAGCCTTTTCACATTGTTCCAAAGACATATCGCCGAATTTATAATATTTCCAAAAAACATTTGTTACTTCAGCAATAAATAGCCCTGGGGCCATAATCCAGTCTGCGTCTTCAATATACCTGTGCAGAGCTATTCCTTTTTGTCTTTTAAGGATAATTTCAACCGCTGCGCTTGCGTCAAGTATAATAATCATCGCTGTCTGTCTTTCCGTATAAGATCAACAGGGCTGGCAACCTCCTGGCTGTTCAGAACGACCGGATTATCCATAATACTTTTAAGTAAAGAGGCGCGACGTTTTTTAGGATTTTCTTCCATATCAAGGCCTTTTGCAAGGGCAACAATCGCCTGCTGGGAAAAACTGCGATGTTCTTTTTGAGCTTTAGATTGCAATTTATGATAAATTTGTGCCGGCAATTCTCTTACTTGAAGTGAAGGCATTTTTAGTCTCCTTTTTTTGATTATAGCTTAATGCAATTTTCATCAATATGCAAGCATAATGTATAATATTTTTATTCAAATTGCATGAACATTGATTAGCCCCATAAGTTCTATAAAGATATTTCGTCAGCTACGAGGAATCTTTTTACCAGTGTTCCTGGTATAAGTTCGGGCCATGAAAGACCATGAGCGTTTGTTCTGTTTTTATTTTTCATCATTTATTCGAAAGCCTGCTTTATTTTTGATAATAGTTCACCGCAGAAACACAGAGACAATCGTTTTCCCCTTTGCAGTTGAGAGGAAGGCAAAGGGGTATAGGAAATTATTACTGCACAGATGAATAAAAATCAATATGACACCGGAAAACCTGAAAAAGAAACTTGACATCCGGTTTTAAAAAGATAGCCTAATAACCTCGTAAATTGAACTTTTTGAGAAGTTGCCGAATAACGTATAGAGGAAAGAGAGATGAATTTTCAGGAGGTTATATTATCGTTACAGAAGTTCTGGGCACGTAAGGGATGTGTGCTGGTTCAACCATATGATATAGAGGTTGGTGCCGGCACCTTTCATCCGGCAACCCTATTAAAGGTGCTTGGCCCTGAACCCTGGAATGTGGCTTATGTCCAGCCTTCAAGGCGTCCCACAGATGGCCGTTATGGTGAAAATCCAAACAGACTGCAACATTACTATCAGTTTCAGGTAATACTCAAACCTTCTCCCATAGATGTTCAGAAGCAGTACTTGCAGAGCCTGAAGGCGCTTGGAATAGACAGCCTTGAGCATGATATCAGATTCGTTGAAGATGACTGGGAGTCGCCCACACTGGGCGCCTCCGGTCTTGGCTGGGAAGTCTGGCTGGATGGTATGGAGATTACACAATTTACATATTTTCAGATGGCGGGCAGTATAGAACTGCATCCTGTATCTGTAGAAATTACTTATGGTCTTGAACGCATCTCCATGTACTTGCAGGGTGTGGATAACGTCTATGATTTGCAGTGGAATAACAATATTATTTATGGCGATATATATCACCAGCAGGAGATCGAGCAGTCAACATATAATTTTGAGCTGGCGGATGTTGATATGCTGCTTGATCTTTTCAATAAGTATGAGGCCGAAGCTAAACGTATTATTAAAGAA
>DAOUSD010000185.1 GCA_030627405.1 Deltaproteobacteria bacterium | reverse complement strand
GGCTTTATTTTGAATTGCGTCATCACGGAAAACCTATGAATCCACTTGAATGGTTAAATTTAGGTGGATAGCCTAATACGCTATTAATCAAGGAGTAACTAAATGACTACAAAAAAAAGACGATATATTAAACTGTGGCTGGTGCCATTCATTGCAGTTATGTTCTGGGCATTCGAAGCCGGATTTAACCATAATCTTTCAGCCGACAACGATGAAACCTACAAGGGTCTTAAATTATTTTCAGATGTAATTGAGCTGGTTGAAAAAAACTATGTTGACCCAGTTGAAACAAAAGAATTAATCGAAAAAGCTATTCAGGGTATGGTTTCCAGCCTTGATCCTCATTCTTCATTACTTCCGCCCGAAGCCCTCGAAGAGCTGCAGATCGACACACATGGTGAGTTTGGAGGTATAGGAATAGTAATAACCATGCAAAAGAAAGTCCTTACCGTCATTTCACCTATTGAAGGCACACCGGCATACAAAGCAGGTATTAAAGCCGGAGATATAATTATTAAAATTGATGGAAAATTAACCAGGGATATGATGCTCTGGGAAGCTGTAAAAATTATGAGAGGGCCCAAAGGAGCTGAAGTTGTTATAACTATAGTAAGGGAAGGACTATCAGAACCCGTTGATTTCAAACTTATCAGGGATATTATTCCAATTGAAAGTGTAAGATCAATAGTTTTAAAACCAGGCTATGGATACATCAGAATCACCAATTTTCAGGACAACACAACAGAAGACCTTGATCTGGCTTTAAAACAACTTGAATCAGGTGATGTTCCTTTAAAAGGACTTGTTATTGATCTTCGAAACAATCCTGGCGGACTTCTTAATCAGGCTATTGAGGTATCAGACCTGTTCCTTCAAAAGGGTGAAATCGTTTCAATTAAAGGCAGGCTTAAAACGCATACAAAACTTTTCAATGCACATAAAAACAAGATCAAACGTAATTATCCAATAGTAGTACTCATTAACGGAGGAAGCGCCAGTGCATCGGAAATAGTAGCCGGAGCGCTTCAGGACCATAAAAGAGCTTTGATTATAGGTACTACATCATTTGGAAAAGGCTCTGTCCAGACAGTAGAAACTTTAAGAGATGGTTACGGCCTTAAATACACAATAGCCAGATATTACACACCCAACGGACGTTCCATACAGGCACAGGGTATTGTGCCCGATATTGAAGTCAAATATGCGATTATTAGTAATGAAGATGCTGACGAGGGTATGCGGATGCTGAAAGAAAAAGATTTGAAAAATCATCTGGAAGCAGAGCCGGTAGAAAAAGATAAAATAGAAACAGAATCCGAAGAACAAAAGGATGAAAAAAAGCATCCTTCAATGCATCTTCTTGAAACAAAACACGGGCCACTTAAGCTCGAAGAACTTCAATCAGATAATCAGATTATGCGTGCACTTGAGATCCTTACGGGTTATGAAATTTTAAAAAGCATTAATTAAAGGTAGAAGGTGAAAGGCTGAAGGTGAAAGGCTGAAGGTGGAAGGTAGCTTCAGCCTTCAGTCTTCAGCCTATCCACCTAAGTATAGATGACTAAAAAATCAGGGAAGAAAAAAAAGACATCCAAAAAGAGCAGAACTCAAAAGACACAACTTAAAAAATCTGTCAGCGGCCTGTTATTTCTGATAGTTCTGGTTGTATTAGCCGGGCTCCTTGCACATCAATTACTATTGCGCAGATCGTCAATACAATCCTTAGAACCTAAGGTAAAATCTTTGGCCGGCAAAAAGAAGGTTTATAAACCACCTGTTTACGAAATCTATCCGGAAAAAGAAATACATTATAAAAAATCAACGACTAAACCAAAGCCGATATTAACGAAAAAATTGCCGAAGGTGGCAATTATTATTGATGATATAGGATATGATAAAAAAATAGCAGAAAAATTTTTAAACCTTGATGCTGTCCTCACTTTCTCTTTACTGCCTCACAGCTTATTTCAAGACAAAATTGCCAGGAAAGCCCATGAAAAAGGTTTTGAAATCATGCTTCATCTCCCCCTGGAACCACTTGAATACCCCTCGGTCGATCCCGGCCCGGGCACGCTTTTTACCTCAATGTCTCCCGACGAGCTTATAATACAGCTCAATAAAAATCTGGATGCCGTTCCCTTTATCAAAGGAGTCAACAACCACATGGGGTCAAAAATGACCACCAGCTCAACTCAAATATATCAAATATTTTCTATCCTGAAAAAAAGAAACCTGTTTTTCATTGACAGCCTCACAACATCGAAAAGTCTCTGCAAACCATCCGCCCGCCTTTTGCAGCTTCCTTTTGCTCAACGAGATGTGTTTATTGATCATATTCAGGAATCTGATTTTATCAGAAAACAAATAAAACTGCTTATCCGTATTGCCGACAAACACGGTGAAGCAATTGGCATAGCGCATCCACATATAATCACATATAACATTCTTCGCGAATTACTTCCCGAACTGCAAAAAAAAGTTCAACTCGTCCCTGCATCAAAGCTTGTGCATATTCCCTCATAGGCTGAATTTTATAGAAAGCCACCCCCATTCCTTATACGTTTATCTCCATTTGTAACCGTTCACGGTTGTCGGTTCACAGTTGATTGCCTTGATTTCTTCATTGTTCTCTGATCTTGAAGCATGGAACCATGAACCGATAGCTGTAAACCGTAAACGGTTACAAACATACAAAATTACATTATTTATTGTTAACATTTTTTATGCGTGGTATTTAAACGAAAATCATATAATTATTTTTAGGCCCTATAACGAAAGGGAGGGGGATCTAAGTCATGTTAAACACAGAAAATTTACTTTCAAGGATCACGATCAATCCAAAAATAATGCTCGGTAAGCCGACTATTCGGGGTATGAGAATCACCGTGGAACAAATACTGCGGGCACTTTCGGGAGGTGTGTCGGAGCAGAAACTGCTTGAAGAGTATCCAGAACTTGAGAAAGAGGATTTTCAGGCGGTGTTCGCATATGCAACATGGCTGGTTGAAGAGGAGCAGGTGTTTTCCGTCAAAGTGTCCACATGAATTCATCCAAACTGAGATTCCTCGTTGATGTAGGCGTAGGTAAAGGAATCGAAAAATATCTGCGGGGAGAGGTTATAAATTGCGTTTTTTCTGTGAGCAGTGTTGGCAGCAGGTGGGTTTTACGAACCAAAAGGAACAAAAATAAGGTATGCTAAAAATAAAGCGTAACGATAAATGCCCTTGTGGGAGCGGCAAAAAGTACAAGAAATGTTGTCTTGCTAATCCAGATAAAAATTCTGAAATAATCCATGCAAGGTCTATTGCCCATACTTATGAGGAACTATATCAAATTATTGCAAAACCAATGGATGTTTATCGGCTAAAAGTAGAATTGATACGAATGGGATTTCAAGAGATCGATACAGAAGTATCAAGAACATTCGAAATAGAGGGCAAACAAACACTCTACGATTTACACATTAATATACAACACGCATTTGACTGGGATAACGACCACATGTTCTCATTTTACCTTAGCGATAAATTGTTTGATATAGATAACGCATTCTCAGCAAACCCTTTAGGAGAACATTTTATTTCCAGTTTCGGGAAATCCAGCAAGTCAGCGTCTGATGCCCAATTGCGTGATTTGGGAATTTCCACAGGTTTGTCATTCTGGTATCTATTTGATTATGGAGATGAATTGGTGCATAGAGTTACCGTTGAAGAAGTACGAGAAATGACATCAAAAGATATAGATTTGCCGAAGATGCTTCATCAGACAGGTAATGCTCCCTCCCAATATGGTAATATGGAGGAATAGACCCTTGTTCACGATTTGCATTGAGATTGTAGCCAATAAAGGTATAACATTGCGTATGCAGTAGGATTGCGAGAAGCTCCGCCGCTTTCGCGTCTCCGCATCTCGCAACCTCTGATACGCCATGTGACGGATTTAGTTTGAAAAGTAAAACGATCTCGGATATGTTACTTGCATCCAATTAATACAAGGGGAATAGATAAAAATGGCAAAAAGAAAAAAAGCATCAAAATCATTATATCAAATAAAAGTAACCCTGACAGGAAGCAAGCCACCAATTTGGAGAGGGTTAATTGTCAAGGATAACATTAGATTAGATCAGTTGCACTCCGTTTTACAGGTTTCCATGGGATGGTTTGATTGTCATCTGCACCAGTATATAGTTGGAAACTCTTATATCGGAATTCCAGATCCGGATTTTGAGATGGATGTGATTGATGAGCGTAAGATTTATTTATACGACCTTGTTTCCAATCCCAAAGACAATTTTATCTACGAATACGATTTCGGAGATGGCTGGAATCACAAGATCGTTCTAGAAAAAACTCTGCCATTAGATTTTTCCGAATCCCCAATAGTAATCAAGGGCAAGAAAGCATGCCCACCTGAAGATTGTGGAGGCATTTGGGGGTATTCTGATTTTTTAGAGGCTATTCAAAACCCAAAGCACGAAGAACACGAATCTATGTTTGAATGGGTTGGTGGAGAATTTGATCCTGATGAGTTAGATATTAAGCTTATTAATAGTCATCTGAAAAATTTGAAATTATGAGCGCTCTTTACATAAAAACAGCCAACAGTGCGGAGACGGATCGGGCAAAGCTGTTTGATACTCTGGTCCGGCTTTCCGGCTCTTGATTGGTTGGGAAAAATGGTATGAAAAAAAGAGCATCTCAAAAGGTTTTGGTTACAGGAGGTGGAGGTTTTCTGGGCAGCGCTATAGTTAAGCTGCTGGTGGAAAGAGGCGACCATGTCCGAAGCTTTTCCCGCAGCTATTATCCGGAACTTGCATCTAT
>DAOUSD010000016.1 GCA_030627405.1 Deltaproteobacteria bacterium | reverse complement strand
TTTCAATAGCCCTGGTTGACAGCCCGCCATGTCCTATATCTCTTCGGCTTGGGCCGCCAACTCGCCTTGTTTCACCAACTGAATAAGGCGGGAAATTGTAATGAAGCATAAATGACCTGAGTTCTTCCCCACTAAGCGTTTCGACCCTTTGTTCATCCGGGCCGGAACCAAGAGTCATAATTCCTAATACCTGGGTTTCTCCTCTTGTAAACAGGGCGCTGCCGTGCGGCCGTGGCAGAACGCCGACTTCACAAGTAATCGGCCTTATTTCATCAAATTTTCTGTTATCAATTCTCCGCCCATCTTTCAGGATAAGTTCTCTGCTGATTGATTTTTTCAAGTCATTAAAAATATCGTAAACTTCTTCCCTGCGATCAGCGTATTCTTCACCAAAATTTTCAAATATCTCAGATTTAAGACTGCGAAGAGCGGTTCGACGTTTAATTTTTTCGGGTATAAGTATTGCTTCACGCAATTTCGAATGGGCTTCCGCCTCAACTTTTTTTACCAGCATTTCGTCTTTTTCAGGGGCGGCAAAAGGACGTTTAGTTACACCGGCAATCTCTTTTAGTTTTACTTGCAAATCTATGATCGGTTGCATTTCTTTATGACCAAAGAATATGGCTTCAAGCATATCTTCTTCGTTTATTAAGTTGCCTCCACCTTCAACCATTACTACGCCGGTTTTTGAACCTGCAACAATGATATTAAGATCACTCTTTTCACATTCACTGATTGTTGGATTGATTATTAATTCACCATCTATTCTTCCTACACGGACAGATGCAATCGGCCCCTCAAATGGAATGTCTGATATTTCAAGCGCAGCAGAGGCTCCTATCAGTGCCAGGATATCAGGATCATTTTCCTGATCCATAGATAATACTGTTGCAATAACTTGCGTTTCGTAATTATATTTTTTAGGAAAAAGAGGCCTTATGGGTCGATCGATAAGGCGGGCGGTTAATGTTTCTTTTTCAGATGGCCTTCCAATTTCGCGCCTGAAATAATTACCGGGTATCCTGCCTGCCGCATAGATTTTTTCCTGATATTCAACTGTAAGCGGTAAGAAAGATACTGTTTTATCTTCATAAGCGGATACAACTGAAACCAGTACGATAGTTTCTCCATATTGAACCGTAACTGAACCGGAGGCCTGTTTTGCAACCTTGCCGGTCTGTATGCTAAGAGTTTTTCCACCGACTTCTGTTTTAAGTAAATTTTCCATATTTAATTCTCCAAACAACAAGTCCAAACAAATAACCGTATAGAACTTGTTATATGTTTTTGCTTGCCGGTTAGTGCCTGAACGAAAACTGCTAATTTTCGTTCGGGCACCAGTTAGTGTGTGAACGGAACCCTCTCTTTTTGTCATTTCGACCGAAGGAAGAAATTTTAAATGACAACTTTGGATGGTTTTCGTTCAGGCATCATTTATGTACTTTATGTTAATGGCTATCTTCTAAGCCCCAGGTTTGTAATTATTGTCCGATATCTTTTTACATCGTTGTTTTTTACGTAGTTTAATAGTTTTCGGCGTCTGCCGACTAAAATCAACAAACCCCTTCGGGAGTGATGATCTTTTTTATGAACCTTTAAGTGCTCGGTAAGATAAGAAATACGATGTGTAAGAAGCCCGATTTGAACCTCAGGTGAACCTGTATCTGTTTCGTGAAGTTTATATTGCTCAATAAGATTCTTTTTATCTTCTACAGTTAAAACCACTTTTTTTGCCTCCTATCGTTTAATTGAAAACACAGCAGTAATTATATCTGTTAATATCTTTTTTGAATTTAAGTACTGCAACGAGATTGTTTTTTGTATCAACAATCTTGATAAAATTTTTTAAATTATCTGTATTTCGTGGCATAAACTCTTTTGTTGTTAATATAGTACCATGTTTTATTTTTTTTGTCAGAAATTCATCAGCTATATATTCGGGCATGTCGCGCAAGGAATCCGACATGGATATTATTCTATCATTTATTGCCCCGGTTGAAACCAGTAGTTCCAGTTCTGATAATGTTACAGCCTCATTAATTGTAAATCCACTGCTTTCAATTCTTCTAAGTTTTTTAAGATGTCCACCGCAGCCAAGTTCCTTACCTATATCCGAACATATAGTCCTGATATAGGTGCCTGAAGAACAGCATACCTCAAAACTTATAAAAGGCATATTTATCTTAACTATTTTGTTATACGATATAAAAACAGGCCTCGAAGGTTTTCTGACAGCTTTGCCTTTTCTCGCGAGTTTGTATAACGGGATACCCTTGTGCTTTAATGCTGAAAAAGCCGGTGGAACCTGTTCTATAGTTCCTTCAAATTGTCTAAATACAGCTCGAATAGTTTTTTCAGTAAAATTCAGTTCATCACTTGTAGAAATAATCTTTCCGGCGGCATCCTGAGTGTCTGTTTCCACTCCCAGGTGCAGTACAGCTTCATATTTTTTGCTGCCGGTTAAAAAAAAACCGGATAGCTTTGTTGCTTTATTAATACAGCAAAGCAGGACACCTGTTGCTTCCGGATCAAGGGTTCCCGTATGTCCGACTTTTCCGGCCCCGAATAGTTTTTTTATAATGGCCACAACTTTTGCTGAAGTTATATTAGCGGGCTTGTCAATAACTATAACTCCATTTATTTCCTTGTTCATAGATATAAAAAAGGTTCACGGTTCACGGTTCAAAGTTCAACAGCAATGTTCAACATCTGTGTTTTTATATCAGATAGTGTTGACTCAATACTGAATCCTGCGGCTCTGTTATGCCCGCCGCCGCCGAACGAACCGGCTATTACAGCCACATCAACCGTTCCGTCAGAGCGGAGGCTAACATGGTAATTCTCAGGCTTTTCCGATATTCCTTTTTCATTTGATAATTCATGTATAAGTGCGGCAACTTTAACATTTTCTATGCTTTTTGCATAATTGATAAGACCGTCTATGTCCTCAGGCAGCGTTCCGGTTTCATCAAGCATGCCTTTTGTTAATATCATCATGGACATTTTACCGTTATCTGAGATTTCGATAGATTCAAGCGCCATATTCAGGAGTTTTATCCGCCCAAGAGAGTATCTGCCATAAACATGCTGGGCAACATCATATGGATCAGCTCCGGCTTCAACCATTTTTTCACAGATCGCAAAAGCAGATTTATTTGTATTTGAAAAACGGAACGACCCGGTATCAGTCAAAATACCTGTATATATTGAGGTGGCAACTGCACTGTTACTAATGGGGAGAGCCATCTCTATTAACAGGTTGTATATTATCTCTGCTGTGGCACATGCAGATGTATCTATAAGATTAAGATTGCCGAATCCGGTATTGGTTATATGGTGATCAATGTTTATTATTACTGGTATCTTGCTGATAATCGAAGAAATTTTGCCGATACGCTGGAAATCTGCGCAGTCAAGAATAATGGCAGTATCATAAGTATTTGTTTGCTTAATTTGACGGACAATTCTTTCAACTGACGGTAGAAAACGATATGTGGATGGAATAGGGCTTTCGTTATAAAGAGTTATATTTTTGTTCAGTGCATCGAGAGCAAGTCCCATAGCAATCAACGAGCCTATAGCATCTCCGTCAGGATTTGTGTGAGAAGCAATTATAATATGGTTGCTATTTTTCAGGTGGTTTATAATTTTTTTCATTATCTGTTTTTGTGGTTTTGAGCAATTTATCGATGCGTGAAGCATAGTCAAAGGATTCGTCATATAAAAATTCGATATCAGGCATATAGCGCAAACCAAGATGTTGAGATAGAACTCGTTTCACATATCCACGAGCGCTTTTAAAGCCTTCTATTGCTCTCTCCGTGTTTTTCGGAGTAGAGGTAGTAAAATATATATGGGCTTTTCTTAAATCATTCGACAACTTGACATCAGTAATTGTAACCATATCAAGGCGAGGGTCTTTAATATCTTTTTGCAATAAATCCGACAGAACTTTTTGTATATGGCCGCCAACTCTGTCAGAACGAGGAAATGATTTCATAAATTAATAATTTCCATTTCAGTATCAATAATCTCAGCCAGGCCTGTCCTATCGGCAAGATTAAAAATTTTATCGATACGGGAATTTATCATCATCTGATTATTACCCACTATTGCAAAGCCTATTTCCGCTTTTTGGTGAATGTCATTTGAGCCCACTTCTGCGACCGATACAATAAAATTGTTGCGTATCCTGGCGATAATGGATTTTACAATCTTTCTTTTACTTTTTAATGAGCGGCAGTCATGCAGCCTGAATGTGATAATTCCGATACCGACAACCATCCAATCCCCAATCCCTGGTCCCCGTTTCCTTATTCTTCGACTTCAGGCTTGATTTCTTCAAGATAATAACATTCAATTATATCAGCGAGCTTAATATCGTTAAAATTTTCAATACTAATTCCGCATTCATACCCGCTTTGAACTTCTTTGGCATCTTCTTTGAAACGTTTAAGGGAAGAAATCTTGCCTTCATAGGAAACAACACCATCTCTTACAAGGCGGACAAGCTGACCTCGTTCAATTTTTCCATCTGTTACATAGCAACCCGCAATTGTACCGATTTTAGGAACATGAAATACTTCTCTGACCTCTGCTTTCCCAAGTATTCGCTCCTCATAGGTTGACTCCATCATGCCAATGATAGCATCTTTGATGTCTTTGATTACATTGTATATGATATTATAAAAATGTATATCAACATGTTCTTTATTAGCAAGTGCTTCTACTTTTGTGGCGGGTCGGACGTTAAAACCTATAATTATGGCGTTAGATACTGCGGCCAGAGAAACATCTGATTCGATAATTGTTCCAGTAGCTGCATGAATAACATTAATGTTAACCTCATTATTAGAAAGCTTTGTCAAAGAATCTTTAAGGGCTTCTAAAGAGCCATTCACATCTGCTTTAATGATAAGATTTAGTTTTTTAGTCTCGCCTTTCTCTATTTGTTCAAAAAGTTTTTCAAGACTTAATCTGCTGGTTTTAGATAGTTCTTTAGCCCTTTGTTTCTGGATTCTGTGAATGCTGATCTGCTTGGCACTTTTATCATCGGCAAGAGCTATGAATTCATCTCCGGCATTAGGTACACCTGTGAGCCCTAAAATTTCAACCGGAATTGAAGGCCCGGCGGCTTCAACATGCTTTCCCCTGTCATCCAGCAGGGCACGAACTTTGCCGTGGTGTATTCCACATACTATTGAATCGCCTGTGTGGAGAGTGCCTTCCTGTACAAGAAGTGTGGCAACAGCACCTCTTCCCGAGTCTATTTTTGCTTCAATAATACTGCCTTTAGCAAACTTATCTGCATTAGCCTTTAATTCCATCAATTCAGCCTGAAGAAGTATCATTTCAAGCAGTTCCTCTACCCCTTGATTTGTTTTCGCAGAAACATTGACAAATATAGTATCTCCGCCCCACTCTTCAGGGGCGAGCCCTAATTCAGCGATTTCACGCTTAACGCGTTCAGGGTCTGCATTCGCTTTATCTATTTTGTTAATTGCTACAATAATAGGGACTCCCGCAGCTTTTGAATGGTTGATTGCCTCAACGGTCTGAGGCATTACACCGTCGTCAGCAGCAACAACCAGCACCACTATATCTGTAACCTTGGCACCTCGAGCACGCATTGCAGTAAAAGCTTCATGGCCCGGTGTATCCAGGAAGACAATTTGTCCCTTATTTGTAGATACGTAGTATGCACCTATATGTTGTGTAATTCCCCCTGCCTCGATCTCTGTCACTTTGGTTTTGCGAATTACATCGAGAAGAGATGTCTTTCCGTGGTCTACATGCCCCATAATGGTAACAACAGGAGGTCTTCCGATTAGTTTGTCCGGATCGTCTTTTTCAACTTTTAATATAACTTCTTCCTCAAAAGAGGCTCTTTCTACTTCGTAATTAAATTCTGTGGCAATAAGAGAAGCTGTATCAAAGTCAATTGTCTGATTTACGGTAGCTATAACACCCATATCCATAAGGGCCTTAATCATTTCATTGGCCTTTATTCCCATGCGTTTTGCCAGATCAGCCAGAACAATGGCGTCGTCAATTTTGATCCTTCGTTTAATGGCTTTTGGTATTGTAATCTGAGGTTTTTGTCCTTGTGAGGCTGCTTTGCTTTTAGCGGCGGCCTTACGTATTTTTCGGCCCCGATGTTGTTTCGGATAAAGGTCCGCCCCTTCAACGACCTCTTTTCTTCTAAAAGAAATTTTCTTTTTGAAGAACTTTTTATCTCTGACAGGTTCTTCCTGTTTTTTGTCTTTTTGCCCTTTCTTTTTTTCTTTTTGGGGTAAATCTATTTGACCCTTTTCGCTAATTGGCTCCTTTTTTTCTATTTTGGGTGGTTTTTCCACCTTTGTTTTAAGTTTTTCCACCTGGAGTTGTTCAGTCTCAGGTAGCTTTTCTTCATGGGGTATCGGCATTTTTATGATCTTTGCCGGTGTCTCTTTTTTGAGTTTCTTTTTTACTTTTTTAGGCTTTTTCCCCTTAGGAAAAGTTACTGTTTCAGTCTTTTTTTCTACAGGTGGCTGTTTGGGCTTTTTCTTCTCTTCCACAGAGACTGTTTTCTGAACCTGAACAGCCTCGTCGGCTTTTTTATCTTTTGCAAGTGCTGCTTTTTCTTCAGCCATGCCTTTTTCCGCATCTTTCTTTTTTACTTTTTCAGGCTTTTCGGCTTTTTTAATTTCAAGCTCTGCAATGGGGGGGTGGGGCAGAGGTACTTCTTTTTCAGGAGCTGTTTCAACCGGCACAATTTTTTTACGTCTTCGAATAACAGTCGGTTTTATTCGTGTCACTTCGACAACATCGGTTTTGTTGCCGAGAAGATTTGCCTTGACTCCGGCTACTGCTTCATCGTCCAGAGAACTCATATGGCTGCTTACCTTAATAGCCATCTTACTTAACCTTTCAAGTAGTTCCTTGTTCTTTATGTTGAGCTCTCTGGCAAGCTCATATACTCTGATCTTCCCCATCCATCCCCCTTAAAGCTATTTGTCACTATTTTTTTCAAAATCCGTTAATGGAGCATCGATGAAGGTGTCTTCATCATCGCCTTTATCTATATCAAGATTTTCCTGGTTATCTGCAACAGATGATTTTTTTGATTCAGATGTGTCATCATCACTTAACGTATTATCTGATAAAATTTCGTTAGATACTTCATCAGAACTATCAGAATTCGCAACATATTTTTTTGCAGTTTTAAGAAGCTTTATGGCTTTTTCTTCGGTAATACCTCTGATTTGCATCAAATCCTCTAATGAAGAGTTGCTTATTTCCCCAGCGGAAAAGAAACCCTTTTCATATAATGCGTCAGCCATGCTGATGCTGACTCCCGGCAAGGCCACAAGAGAGTCGTAGCCATCCTCCATGGCCCGGCTGTATTTTGTTTCATTAATTACATCAAGATGCCATTTGGTGAGTTTTGAAGCAAGCCGTACGTTTTGACCCTTTTTCCCGATAGCTATTGAAAGAAATTCATCCGGAACAATTACTTCCATCAAACGGTTCTCTTCATCAATAATGACTCTGGATATTTCAGCAGGCGACAGAGCATTGCAAACAAATTTTGCAGGATCAATATGCCAGGATACAATATCGATCTTTTCGCCTCTGAGTTCCTGAACAACATTTTGTACACGACTGCCTTTCATGCCGACGCATGCGCCGACAGGATCAATATCCGAATCATTTGAAGCGACAGCGATTTTTGCCCTTATACCAGGTTCGCGGGCTGCGCCCATTATAGTAACTATACCCTCGCTAATTTCCGGCACTTCTGTTTTGAAAAGACTGACAAGAAAATTTGGATGTGTTCTCGAAAGTATAATCTGAGGCCCTCGAGAGTCATGAAGCACGTCTAATATTTGAGCCCTGACGCGATCACCTCTCCGATATACTTCTTTCGGAACCTGCTCTCGTTCAGGAAGAATACCTTCAGTATGGCCCAAATTGACTATAATATCAACGCGATCAACGCGCTGAACAATTCCATTAATTATTTCGCCCTTTCTACCAATAAAACCGGAATAAACCGCATCTCTTTCCGCATCTTTCATTTTTTGAATGATAACCTGCTTGGCTGACTGGGCAGCTATTCTACCAAAGGTTGAAGCATCCATTTTTGTGCCGAGGCTGTCACCAATCGTGCTTTCCGGATCCAGTTTATATGCTTCTTCAAGGCTGATTTGAAGGTCAGGTTCGGTAATATTTTCTACCACCTCTTTAAACTGGAATACTTCTATTTCACCAGATTTTTCATTATATTTAACTTCAATATCAATGTTGCTTCCGAATTTTTTCCTGGCAGCAGATTTCAGAGCATCTTCAAGTGCCTTAATAAGGACTTCACGATCAATGCCCTTGTCTTTGCTGACCTGCTCAACGACACGCTTTATATCTGATATAAACATTCGTTTTCTCCGTTAAACTTATACTGTGAACGGTCACAATCTGAGCTTTTTTATTATGTTTTTCCCACCACGAAGCTCACGAAGAACACAAAGAAATTATAAAAAGCCTTAATTCTAATCTTCGTGCCCCTTCGTGGTTTAATTTTTCTTATAATCTTGACCGTTTCAAAAAGCGCAGTTTATAGCCGTACAAAGTATAGAAGCTGCTTCAAATATTTTTATTGACAAGCCGCGCACTTTTAACTTCCTTAAAAGGAATAGCGACGGTTTTATCATCTAATGACATGTTTATAGTTTCTTCTGATATATTCAATAAAACGCCTTTAAAATTTTTTTGTCCATTAACAGGAGCCATTGTTTTAATTCTTGCAACCCTTCCTCTAAATTTTTCGAAGTCGAGTTTTTTGCTTAAGGGGCGATCAGAACCTGGAGATGACACCTCAAGACTGTATGAACCGCTGCTGTCAAAATGTAAATCCAGGGTATCACTCAACTGGCGGTTGACAAACACACAATCATCTAATGTAATTCCTCCCGGCTTGTCTATATAGATACGGAGTATAATGCCCCTGCTTTCCCGTTGGTATTCAACATGTACCAGTTCCATCCCCATAGCTTCGCACAAAGGTTCGGTTAACTCCTTAACTTTAGCAATAAATTCCTCTTTATTCTTAGGAGAAATTTTTTTTGCAGCGAATTCCGTCTCCCGGCTTTTTATTAACCTGTCTCTTTTTTTTCTTTGTAATTTCATTATGAAATATGACTCATACAAAAAACAAAAACGGGCTGCCGCCCGTCTCCTGTCATTCAATTAGATCCTTACATTATAGATCGAAAAACTTTATCTGTTCATGTAAATCATCATAAGAAATAAATTAAATCCAAATCACATATAATTAGATAAAGCTTTGCCCCTAAATCATCATAAAAACGGCAAAGGCGGCCTTTCTATCTGGAGCGGGCAACGAGATTTGAACTCGCGACACCAAGCTTGGGAAGCTTGTACTCTACCAACTGAGCTATGCCCGCAACCTAAGTTATAAAAAATACGATAATAATTTTATATTGTCAACATCTTAATCAAGCAAATCCCGAATTTGTTCTAGTTCTGATCGGATTTTATCGACAGCATCAGTTGATAATTTCCCTTTTTTTTCTCTATATTCAGAGTTTAAGTGTTTCTTGGCGCCTTTAATAGTAAATTTTTTTTCATAAAGAAGATTTTTAATTTTTAGAACGAACTCTATATCGCTCTTTCTGTAAAGCCTTTGGCCGGAGGGAGTTCTTTTGGGATTTATTCTAGAAAATTCGTTTTCCCAGAATCTTAGAACATATGATGGAAGTCCGGCTATTTCACTGACTTCTCCTATTTTGAAATATAGTTTGTCAGGCAGTTCTTTTTTAGGGGCTTTGTTTTGCATCTTCTATGTTGGAAGCGAAGCGTCAAATTCTTTGAGAAGCCTGTCTGTAATATTTTTATGGATATAATTTACTTCGTCATCTTCTAAGGTTTTATGTTTTGATCTGTAAGTTATTCTCAGAGATATGCTTTTTTTGTTTTGAGGAATAGTATCACCTTCGAATACATCAAACAGATATAAATTTTCAATCAGCTCTTCGACTGATTTTCTAATGGTTTCAAGCAGTTCAGAGGATTCAAAATCTTTATCAATTATAATGGTAATATCTCTTGAAATAGATGGAAACTTTGGAATTGGTTTTGAACGAATAGTTCCGGGCATCAAGTCGGAAATGGCCTTCAGGTCAAGTTCAAAAATGAAGGCAGCCTGTTTTAGATCAAAATTATGTAGCACTTGAGGATGTATTTCTCCAGCCAGACCTATAAGCTTTTTTTCTTGCAGAATTTGAGCTGTATGCCCAGGTCTGGTATAAGTGCATGAATTATCCGGCATGCAGGTAAATTTTATACGATCAATTTTTACTCTGTTCAGCAGTCCTTCAACCACTCCTTTTATGTCAAAAAAATCACAACCACTTTCTTTTGAGCACCATGAGACATTTGTACGAGATCCGGTCCAGATGCCGGCTAACATCTCTATCTCTTCCGGCAGATTGTCTTTTTCCCTGCCGATATAAATTTTACCAACTTCAAATAGTCTCAGGCTCTTGATTCGTTGTGCTATGTTGTAATGAATTGTTTCGAGAAGGCCGGGTATTAATGATGTCCTCATAACTGCCTGGTCTTCCGTCAAGGGGTTCAATATATTTATCGTATTCCTTCTCTGATCAGCAGATTCAAGTCTGAGGCTATCGCAAGACAATCTATTTATAAAACTGTAATTAATTGTTTCAGTAAATCCAAAGCCGGTCATAACTTTTTTCAGCCTGTTTCTTAACCTCAACTGTTCTTCAGGGTGTCTGGCTTCCGCTGGTATCAGGGGGTAGGTAGTGGGTATATTATTATAGCCTGACAGGCGGGCAATTTCTTCTATAAGATCAACCGGCCTTGCTATGTCAACTCTGAAGGATGGTGGGACAACTACAAGCTCGTCGTTGCCTGTTTTTTCAACATTGAATTCAATTGATTTTAGTAAATTTTCGATTTTGTCCTGATCATAACCGGTCCCAAGAAGACGATTAGTGTGTCCAACGTTTAGAGTTATGGGCTCGGCATGGTTAATTTTAGAATATTTATCTATAATTCCTTCAATTAAACTGCTCCCGTCGAGTTCCGACATAAGCTGAGCAGCTCTATTCAAAGCAGTAATAATACCTTCAGGGTCAACACCGCGTTCAAAACGGTGCGAGGATTCCGAGCTTATGCCAAGTTTTTTTGAAGTCTTGCGAATTCCCACAGGCGTAAAATAAGCACTTTCGATAAGAACCCTGTTGGTTGATTCCGTTACCTCGGAATTATGCCCACCCATGATACCCGCCAGCGCAACAGGTTTTTCACCATCGCAGATCATAAGCATATCAGGGGCAAGCAAATGTTTTTTCTTGTCCAGAGTGATAAAGGTTTCACCTTTTTTTGCCTGGCGGACAACTATTCTGTGATCTGACAGACGGTCAAAATCAAATGCATGAAGAGGTTGTCCTGTTTCCATCAATACAAAATTGGTGATATCGACTATATTGTTTATAGGCCTTAAACCGACTGACATCAGGCGATCTTGCAGCCAAAAAGGAGAAGGAGCAATGTTAATATCAAAAACAAGCCTTGCAGAATATCTTGGGCAAAGATCCGGTGCCTTAATTGTAATAGATGTAAGGTCTGAAATTTTATCGCCGGCATCTGAAAGTGATATTTCGGGATATTTTATTGTGGTTTGCCGGAAGGCGGCTATTTCACGGGCTATTCCGATTATGCTAAGACAATCCGGCCTGTTAGGGGTAAGGTCGATTTCAAAGACCATGTCTGAAAGTTCAAGAGCTTTTGCTAACTTATTCCCTGTCAATTGTTTTTGATCAAGAATCATGACGCCACTGCCGGCAGTGCCAAGACCAAGTTCTGTTTCGCTGCAAAGCATTCCTTCCGACAGCTCGTTTCGGATCATTCCTTTTTCAAGTACGGAACCATCAGGGAAGCGGGTGCCCTGCAAAGCTACCGGAGCGACCATATCTTCATATATGTTTGGTGCTCCGCATACAACCCTGATGGCACGGCTTCCAATATCAACGTCACATAGCTTGAGCTTTTCAGCATTTGGGTGGGCTTTGATATTAAGAATGCGTCCAACAACAACGCTGTCCAAGTAATCATACCTGTTTGTAACCGAATCAACCTCAAGCCCCACCATAGTGAGTGAATCAGCAATACTACTATATGATTTCTTATCTATTGGGATATAATCATTTAGCCAGCTTAAACTAACTTTCATATTAAAACTGCCTTAAAAATCTTAAATCATTTTCAAAGAATTTCCGAATGTCGTCAATTCCATATTTTAACATGGCAATACGCTCTACTCCCATGCCAAAGGCAAGGCCTGTATAACGAGTGGTATCATATCCAACATTTTCAAATACGGCCGGATGGACCATGCCTGCACCTATAACTTCAAGCCATCCGGTGTGTGAACATACTCTGCACCCCTTGCCTCCACACATGACACAAAGGATGTCTACTTCGGCGCTTGGTTCGGTAAAAGGAAAGAAACTTGGGCGAAATCTGATAGATGTCTTTTTATCAAATATATGGTGGATAAAGGTTGTAAGTATTCCTTTTAGATCACCGAAAGAAATACCTTCATCAACCATTAAACCCTCTATCTGATGGAACATGGGCGTGTGAGTCAGGTCGGAATCACAGCGGTAGACCTTGCCGGGTGCAATAATCCTTACAGGCGGAGTAACTTTTTCCATTATTCTGACTTGGATGGATGATGTATGAGTTCTAAGAACTATATTATCTGAAATATAGAAAGTATCCTGCATGTCCCTTGCAGGATGATTTTTTGGAATATTTAGAGCTTCAAAATTGTAGTGATCTGTTTCGACCTCAGGCCCTTCAGCTATATCAAAGCCAATTTTCTCTAAAATTTCACATATCTGCCATGTAATTTGCGTTATTGGATGCAAAGAACCCTGCCGGATTGTCCTTCCCGGCAAGGAAACATCAATTTTATAATCTTTTTGCAGAGATTTTGTTTCAAGATGTTTTAACGCGTGCTTGAAAGCCTTATCTAAGCTCTTTTTTACCTCATTAGCCCTTTTCCCCACCTCAGGCCTTTTTTCCGGAGGAAGGTTTGAAATGTTTCTTAAAAAATGAGTTATTATACCCTTTCGGCCAAGATACCGGATTGAAAGAGCTTTGATACTTTCACTATCTGTAGCGGATTTTATTTCCTTAAAGGCTTCTTCATAAATTTGTTCTATAGTTTTGGCCACTTTTTTTGCTCTAATGTTAACCTTAAAGGTTTTGGCATTGACTGGATAAATTAGCGCCTTGCGGGACGAACCCTTGACAACGCAGGAGATGTGGCATCAACGGCTTTAGCTATTATATTTACTGTGAGGCAGCAAGTGCAGCTATTTTAGTAAATCCAGAGGGATCAGACACAGCTAATTCTGCGAGGACTTTTCGGTCAATCTCGATATTGGCGAGCTTTAAACCGTGAATAAATTTACTGTATGATAAGCTATTCATGCGAGCCGCTGCATTTATCCTTGCGATCCAGAGCCTTCTGAAATCACGTTTTCGCGTTTTTCGATCACGATAAGCATACATTAATGCCTTATCAACAGCATTTATAGCTGAACGGAATAGCTTACTGCGACCTCCACGGTAACCTTTAGCCATCTTTAAAATTTTTTTTCTACGTCTATTTGCTTTAAAACCTCTTTTTACTCGCATAGTGTTACTCCTTATAATAGAACCACTTATAAACCCGACTCTTAATTAACCATTGGGCAGAAGCAGTTTTATCTCTTTTCTATCTGGTTTGCTGATAAGCCGGCTCTTCCTTAAACCCCTTTTACGCTTGGTTGTCTTTTTAGTCAAAATGTGGCTTGCGTTTGATTTCGAAAATACGAATTTGCCTGTACCTGTTTTTTTGAAACGCTTTGCCGCAGCTCTATTTGTCTTAATTTTTGGCATTGTTTTTTTTCTCCCTATTTAGTTTTCGTTCAGGCACTATTTAAAACATAGATGGCGTGAGCGACTACAGATAGCGGCTCACGCCATCTTTTGAAAATTCCATAAAAATAATTAGTGGCTGAACGAAAACCCAAAACAACTGAAATTATAGTCAGTTGGATGTTATTCACGTAACTTCTCAATAAGTTCCGGCAACTTTTTAAAAATTTTTATCGTCATTCTCGCGAAGGCGGGAATCCAGTGCTTTTTTGGATTTTCTGAATTCCCGTTTTCACGGGAATGACGTTTGGTGCC
>DAOUSD010000299.1 GCA_030627405.1 Deltaproteobacteria bacterium | reverse complement strand
GGCAATTTTGCACGATAAAACCCCCTACTGAGGGTTTTATCGTGCGATTTTGCCGTATAAAAAGCCTTGACATTATAATAGAAAGACTGTAAGTTTGACTGAAAGTCGAATTCGTTGCCAAGTGTCGAAACCTTTATTGAAGGTGTTAGATAGTATTTCATAAAATCTATGTTGTAAGATATCCAGCCTTTTTCAAGCCAAGAAATATCTACAACAATTTGTAGGAGATATACATGATAAAGGTTATGACGGTCAAGCCAAAACTGTTGGATCAGGTACGGCATGCTACACGGGTCAGACACCTCAGTTACAGAACCGAGCAAGCCTATGTGCATTGGATAAAAGGATTCAATCCTTGGGGAACGGTATAGCCGATTTAACAGGGCAAGTCATTGCGGCGTAGAAAAAGTCGATCGGATTTATTCAAGCTTGTTAACTACGTATATTTCGTCCTATATTTCCCCCGTTCCTTGTAAACAGGGCTTGTTAGGCATTCATTCCATTTACAATTTTCCAAACGCTAACCCCTTATATGTCCATCCGCACGCTGTTGCTAATTCCTGAATCTGTCTTTTAAGTTCCTGTGGGGTGAATTGGTACGAGTGTTGATCGCCTGATTCAAGGGTTTCAATATATGCAGGCTGACTGCTGCCTTTCCATGAGAACTCCTGTCCTCTTTTTGACGATATTTCAAACAGAGTTGTATCTACTGTAGCTTCAGAATTTTGCCCGAATTCTTTCTCTATTTTTGCTTCGACAGTCGGTTCCCACGACACGTTATAACTTCTGTCACTGGCCCGGACTTCTTGCTTTTCAGGTACAAGCCTAAGATATATGCGAAGTGTTTCCTGTACTCCTGCATCTGAAAAGACCTTCGCCCATTTGGGGTTGCGTAGCTTCCATTCTGCAATGAAATCCACATTCTTATCCTTTCCATCCACAGTCTGAAATGGTGCGGAATTTCTGTTGATAGATATCAGTCTATTCCTAAGCTCCTCCTCTGGCAATATAGGCGTATTTCTTGGAGGCCGTTTTGTTGAAGTAAAGGCATCGAAAAATCCCACAACTTATTTCCTCCTGCTAAATGCGTCCACCGATTCCACCACACCGATTCCCTCGACCAGCCGAATCGCCGGATACGTGATCCGTATGTCCGGTGATGTGGGAGGGCGCTCAGCGATGGGCGTCCCTATCCCGATAGATGGTCTTTTATAGATTTATGATGTTAGTAGCCTGAAATAGTACAAGTTCCATTATCCATGCATTCCTGTAATGGATTCTCAACTTCTTTTCCATTTATTGTGTATGTATATTTTGCTTCTTGTTTTTCATCACCCAAAGACAATTCTACCTTTGTCCCAGAAGATTGAGCATTAGCTATGTTTCTGTAATATTGAGCAACTGCTTTCCTTGATTCTACAGAATACCTACATTCCATTTTGCCACCATTTGGCATTTCTTCAATATATAAACATTTGCCGTCAACAAGTCCTTCTATTTTCCTTTCCAGAGACTCTCCTGTAAATGGATGGATAAATTTTTGGGTGTAGACTTCGCATGATTCTAGTTTGGCAGCAAGGTCGAGCATATCTTTTTGCTGATCTTGAGCATATGAACATACCGAAGCTAACAACAAAAATATTGAAACGATTAATACTGTTTTTTTCATAATGTCTCCTTTCATTTTCATCTAACTTTGATGTAGCGGGCCTAAAAGCCCGATTTGTTTTCGTGCATTATTGCTTGCGAAAAAGAATAATAAGGCAATTTTGCTGAGTGCGCGATTAAAAGATCCGAAAGTTCCATTTTCTTGCTTCAGGGTAAGACAAGGCAGATTGGTAGTCAATCCATTTTTTGACAGTAAACATATTGAAACTATTAAAGATTATTTATACAATTTGCAGGTGTTTTTCCATATGATATCGGAAAGAGATTCTGGATCTTCTTTTCTTGCTTCTGCCAGTTTAAGAAGGACTGATTTAACAAATGCCGGTTCATTGCGTTTAGTATGATTTTTTTCAGGCGCCGGTGTAAGATATGGCGCATCTGTCTCGACAAGTATGCGATCTGCCGGAATAAGGGGAGCAAGCTTTCTGAGTTCAGCGCCTCGACCGTTTATTGTTAATATTCCGGTTATACCGATGTAAAAACCAAAATCCATGTATTGATATAATTCTGATTTGTTCCCGCTGAAACAGTGAATGACTCCTTTTCTTTCCTTGCCATGTTTTTCTTTGAGGATTTCAAGAAGTCTGCCATTGCTGTCCCTTTCATGAAAAATAACTGGAAGGTCTAATTCGTCTGCGCTTTCTAGCTGCCTTACAAACCATTTTTCCTGATCTTTTTTTGGAGAATACATTCGGTTAAAATCAAGGCCGATTTCTCCCCATGCCCGGACTTTTTTGTTTTTGGCAAGTTTAATCAGATATGAAAGAACTTGTTCTGAACAGTTTTTTGCATCGTGTGGATGAATACCTACAGAGGCATACAAACCGTTATGGGATTCTGCCAGTGCCACAGCTCTATTGGATGAATCCTTGTTTGTCCCAACTATCATCATTGCAGAAACACCAGCTTCATTTGCGCGTTTTATTACATCATCAATATCTTTATCATATACGCTGTCATCAAGATGGCAGTGGCTGTCAAATAGTTTCATTTTTAACTCCATATCGCTCTAAAGCTGTATTGTGTAGCATTAATGGTTAGAAATATCGTAACACTTTAGCGCTTTTAAGTATTATTTTTTTGGACAGGATTTACAAGATATTCAGGATTTAAATTATTGTAGCCGTTCACGGCTTGAAACTTGAAATTGGAAATTGGGAAGAACAGTACAAAAGCATGAAGGCCAAATTGTTACAAAATATCAAGATTTTGAGGTTGCTTTCATAGATCTTGTCAGACATTATATTGTTTGCTGAATTCGTAAAATTTTTCACTTAATTGACTTGAGAAATCAAGCTGCTGGATCTTATACATAGTGATAAAATGAACAGGGTAGTAATAATAAAATGTCCTGACTATGACAAACTATATCTTACCAAAAATATCGAAAGAGCATTTTCATATTTTGGCGGGATTGAATCACTTGTAAATAAGGGCGAAAAGATCCTGCTAAAACCGAATTTGCTGGTAAAAGATACTGCAATGTCAGGAATCACAACACAT
>DAOUSD010000043.1 GCA_030627405.1 Deltaproteobacteria bacterium | reverse complement strand
GATAGTTGCGATATTGATATGAAATCAATACCTGAAACAGCTTGACATAAGTAAAAGAAAGCACCTTTCAATGAAGGAGACTATAGTGTCATTATGTTGCGAGTTTGATTATGTTGTGGGTTTTAGGTTTTAAATATCCTTTTAATTCACAATTCAAGCTTTGCCAATTCGCCCCATTTTGTCTGTATGATTCTCAGTTTCCTTCAGACTCAACTCCTGTTTGCGTCGTTCTCCCCGCATTTTTTTTGAATACCAGCCGTGATAGCGAACAAGCTGGAAATTTTTATCAGGAATATGCGAGGTTATGGCGGCAATGAACTCTTCTGCGGTAGAGATGGAAAAGTTCTTCTTGTTTTCTCCGTGGATCATCTTGGACAGGTAGACCACCATGCCGGTGTTGCTGTTGTAGAAAGTCAGGCAATGCCTGACTTTGCCTTTGTCCCATTTAACTCCCGGCTCTTCCAGCGAAATGTTGTTCAACAAGATAGCGGCTGTAACGTACGATTCCTTCAACATAGTCAAAGTCAAAGAGACCTCCCACGAAAAAAGTCCGATTCTTCCCCTGGGCTTCTTCCCAGCGATCAAAATAATGCCGGCGAAACTCTTCAACTCCGACATGCTTGAAGTAGAGCCAGGCGTCATAGGAATTCCAGTCATCCTGTTCGTTGATCCGCCCACCCAGTGCACCGATGTAGCGCTCGATATTTTCACGAAGCTGCAGCTCATCCGCCGGAGTCGGTTCACTGCTGGCCAGTCGCGCATAAAAGGTCATCAATTCATTTTCCCGATGCTGTTGCACGATGATCATCGGCTGATCAAACGATGGAAGGGGTAAATGAAATGCAAAGGGCATAGGCAGCACCAGGTCGGCGATCTCGAAACTGGCAACCGCGTAAGGAATAAACCTGGTTTTTGACTGAAACCACCGTTCCTCCTCGGTCAAATCAAGGAAACTCTCCAGCTCCTCCAGCAGAAGAGGACAGGCGACGATCAGGTAATCAAACCGGGCATGCTTCTCGGCATGTGAGACCTCGTCTCCAAGCATCTGCATCGGATGCGTGTATTTTACAAAGATTCCTTCTTCACGGCGTTCGATTTTTTTAACATCAACATTCAGGCGAATATTGAGATCCCAGGCCACTCTTTCCCAGAAACGCTGGAAGCCGTATCTGAAGCGTTGCGCAACCAGAAACGAAGGAAGCAGGCGGGCAAACGGTGCGGATGAGAACAGCATGGCCAGGAAGGTTCTGATACCCATGTACCTGAGGACATACGGTGCTGGAATTTCATCCAGAAAACCGTACCCGAATGTGGTGACGGGAATCTCAAACAACCGGTTAAGATCCTCAAGGCCGTTGTGGTCCAGCCATTCCGCAAACGTGACACACAGAGCGGGATGCGCGTCAATGCCGGCCCAGCCCGGCCGCCGGAAGATTTTGCGGATTCGATAACGTTTCCTGAGATAGCGCAGACAGAGCCTGGTAAAGCGACAAAATGCCGAAAGGGACGAACCGCCCATAACATAAGGCAGGAGGCCGTGGTAGCGGGCCGACTGACTCGTCTCATCATAGACAAAGGCCGTGGCTCCCTCGAATCTTTCCAGCTCGGCTCCCACGCAACGCGCCATGCGAAGAACCTCACGGTAGGCCGAGCTGACGACGATTGCTCCCAGGTCGAATGACTGGTTATCCTCGGTTACGGAACGGCACATCCCGCCAACCCTGCCCAGTTTCTCAAACACAGTGACATTTTTGAAACCATGCCTGCTCAGGAAATGAGCGGCGGACAAGCCACCGGGCCCGGCTCCCAGAATCAGAATTCTCGCCTCGCGATCAACAGGATTTCTGTTTATCATGGGGCATGCCTCCTCATGACAAAAAACATTATAATGACGGGCGGAGAAAGAAAGTCGCTCTGCTCTAAATTCTAAAAAGGTTTAAAGGACTTTCTTTGATCTTTTGGTTTGCCTCTTTTAATTTCTCTTCACAGGATATTACTGCTACAGCCTGTTTTTCTATCTGATTGAAATATTTTTCTGCAACTTTTATTACCTGGTTGCGCTTTAGAGAAAGAAGATTTGTTTTGAAACGTTTTCGAGCATCATCCGACAATGAAATCAGCTTTCTGTAAAATGCCTTTCTTGCAGCAGGGCCCGGAGGATCCGGTTTATCTATCTCTGAGCATATTTGAAGGATCGCTTCTTTGATGTCATTCTCAGCATAGTCTCCTGATTTAATGAATGTCATCGCGTCATCATACACTTTCAGAGTAGATACTATATGCGGATCTCTGTAAGAGCAGAAGGAAAAAATGCCGTTTTCCGGGTTATATATTGAAAAACCGCCGTATGCGCCGCCTTTTTCTCGAATTTCCCGGTGCAGGTACAGCGATCTGAGCAGCTTGCTGATTACCGACAAAGCGGGTGCATCTTCATGCTCCATGCGCACGGTTTTAAAAGCAAGGGATACAAATGAGACGGCAGAGTGCGTGCTCCAGCCTTCCCTGGTAATTTTATCATCAAGGCTTATTTCAGGAGAAATAAAACCGTTTGCCGGCTTTGCAGATGATGTTTCATTAAGTTTTTTTTGTATTGATGAAGCATAAGAAGATGCGCTGGAAAGAGCGTTGTCTTCTCCAATCAGCGCAATTTTGAAATTAGTACTATTTAAAAGGTTTTTTCCTATAGATGATAGATCGTCGGAAACAGATTCAAGTTTGTTATCGGTAAAATCATCGGTTATATTCTTAATAGTCTGTAACTGGTGGATACCGTGCCATGTTTCGCTTAAAGCGCAGGCAGTTGAAAAATTTCTTGAGGCAAGAGAAATAGCTAATCTATGACCGTTATGAATTATCATGGATTCCATGTTTGCTCTGTATTCAAGCAGAAGGCTTTTTAATCTATCCAGATCAGAAAAGTCAAATTCATATAAAAGCTCTTCAATTATTTCAAACATCCTGCTTTGGTTTCTGACGAGACATTTCCCGTTGAATGTTATAAAAGGCATACAGGCAGCGCCCGTCCCTTCAAAATTGGTGCGAGCATGAGATGATAAACCAATTCCGCCCGTATATGCATCAATCAGCCGTGCTAAATCCGTATATGCTCTTAATTTTGTACCGGTTTTGGAGAAAGCATAGCAAAAAAAGGGTACAAGAGGAAGCATCTGATTTTGCAAAGTGCCTGCGCCTGCTGCTGAAGAGAAGTAGAAAATGCCGTAGGTAGGCTGATTATAGCAAAATGCAGTACCCCTGCAATACGTTTTAGATTGATGTACAGTTTGAACAGAGGGCTGGATATCCTTAATTTCTAACGTTGGGAGACAGGAAACATCTTCTTTTTCTTCCTGCAGTTTCTTTAAGGCTTCAGCATCGTCATTTATTTTTTCAATATCCGATTGTGTTAAGCCGGCTCTTATAACTTCAAGTTCTTCTGTAACCCGTTCTTTTTCTTTTTCTTCCATCATCCGGTCAGGAGCAAGGGTGAGAAGCACTCTATGAGAATTATTTATAAAATACTTTTTTATGCGGTTCTCGAACAGAGGGCCCTTAGAAAGCTCATCACGAAGTCTGCGAAGATCAGCGTCAAACTGCAAAACCCTTTCGGGCTTGCCTCCGTGAAGCCAGTTGCCGGAAAAAGTTAAAAGCAAGCGAAGACCATAAGGGTAAGGAATGTTGGTTATTTCTTTGCGATGGAATTCAATCTGATGAATAGCTGACTCTATGAGTTTATTGTCAATTCCTTTGGTTGCGAGCTCATTTAAAACATTAAAAATAATAGATTCGATTTTGCCTGAGACGGATTTTTCAACGTCTTTAAGCCCGCAGACAAACATGGTGTCCTTATTATTTGAGTCATACCCTGTTCCGTCGCTGAGAGCTGTTCCAAGCTTTGAATCTATCAATGCCTTGCGCAACGGCGATGCTGAATTTCCAAGAAGGATTTGTTCAAGTAGAGTAAGAACAAGTACTTCAAAAGAATCTTTTATGTCTGCAGTCAGCCACGCAACGCAAGTCTGATATTTTTTTGATGGATCTTCATTTTTACCAATAGAATAGGGATAAATTGCCTTTATGGGTTTATCCCACCGGGGTTGAGAGAGAACATCTGTTTCAGGGTCGATCTTTGTATAGTCTTTTAAAATTTTATCTTGTATAAAAAACAGATGATCTCTTAAACTGAAGTTCCCATATGTGTAGAAAAAAGCATTGCTCGGATGATAATGCCGTTTGTGAAAAGCCTTAAGTTGAGCATAGGATAAACCGGGTATCATAGCGGGATCGCCACCTGAATTATTACTATATGTTGTATCAGGGTACAGCTTGTTTAACAGGGCATGGGCCATTACTTGATCCGGTGATGACATGGCGCCTTTCATTTCATTATAAACTACGCCTTTATAAACCAGGTGCGATGACTCCGGATGCGATGACTCAGGGGCTTTTATATTATTTTCAATTTCAAGGCGGTGTCCTTCCTGCTTAAAGCTGAGTTCGTTAATGTCGGGGTAAAAGGCGGAGTCAAGATACACATCCATTAGATTGTAGAAATCTTTCCTGTTCTGTGTAGAGAAAGGATACATCGTCCAGTCAGATGCAGTAAAGGCGTTCATAAAAGTGCTCAAACTTCTTTTCAGCATGGAAAAAAAGGGATCACGTACGGGGAATTTCTTTGAACCGCAAAGAACAGTATGCTCCAGGATGTGTGCAACACCGGTTGAATCAGTCGGTACTGTCTTAAAGACTACACCGAAAGTATTTTCCTTATCATTGTTACTTAAATGGATATGTCTGGCACCCGTTGCAGTATGCTCTATATCATATAGAATCGATCTTGTTTCTTTAAGTTCCACTATTTTTTTTATTAAATAGCCGCAGATATTGTCCTTTTCTTTAATATCGGGATTGTTTTGATCCAGGGTATTATCCATATAACTACCTTTCGGAGTTGCTTGTTTGAGATGTGATATTTAGCCGCCTGATTCGTGAGTTCTTAGTAAATATAAGATTATGGCAAGCGTTCACGAAACGTCAAAAATAGAATTTGAAAATTTGGCCTTCATGCTTCTGTACTGTTCTTCCCAATTCCCAATTTCTATTTTAATTTCTTCTCAATTTCACATATTTTCTATGAATTAGCATAGCTACCCAAAGGGGAAATTTTCGTAATAGTTCACCACGGATTTTCACGGAATTGCACTGAATTATCGTCCCCGTTCCTTAGGTTCACGGTTGGTTGCCTCGTTCCGTGGTGAACTATTACAAAGATGATGGATAACATGCACCGAAGAGTTGTCATTACTTCCATTGGAATTATTTCCTCTCTGGGTTTTTCTATAGAGGAGATAATTGCGAATTTAAAAGATGGAAATGCTTCGTTTGAGAGGTCTTTTTTTGATAATGAAGTAGTTATAAGCCCCATTAACGGGTTTGATGTAAAAGATTTTGCAGGTCATTTTAAAGACAGGCGATATCTAAACAGAGGAGCCCGGTTCTGTGTTGCATCAGCAATTGAAGCGGTAAAAAAAGCAGGAATAGACAAAAAATTATTAGCGGAAGCAGGTCTTTTTTTAGGAACAGGCCCCAATCTGGATATCGGAGGAGAATTCCCTGATGTCAAAGCAGGAGAAATAGATAGAAGAGATCTTATGGCTCTCTGGATGTTGAAATTCCTGCCAAATACTGCTGCCTCGGTCATTGCTAAATTGGCAGGCATACACGGCGAAAATCAGACTTTAACAACGGCATGTTCCGCTTCATTGCAAGCCATTGGCGAGGCTTTTCGAAAAATCAGGGATGGATACATTGACCTTGCATTTGCCGGCGGAGGCGATTCAAGGTTAAGCAAAAGCAGTATTTTAGCTTATAAAAAAGCTCGCGCCCTTTGCGACGGAACGGGTAAACCTGAAAGAGCCATCCGTCCTTTTGATAGAAGCAGAAATGGATTTGTTCCAGGAGAAGGAGGAGCTTTCTTCCTGCTTGAAGATCTCAAGCATGCCAAAAAACGCGGCGCTGTCATTTATGGCGAAATTTGTGGCTATGGTGCTTCTATTGATGGATATTCAATGACTGCTCCTGAACCAGATGGTATATGGGCGGAAAGGGCTGTGAATGCGGCTTTACGGGAAGCGGAGTTTGCGCCTTCCGATATAGATGTTATTTCATCACATGGAACCGGGACTCTATTAAATGATTCAATGGAAGCAGATTTAATTGATCGGGTTTGGGGGAAAAGGTCTCCCTTTATCATTGCACTTAAATCATGGATAGGACACATAGCTGCGGCATGCGGTGCTGTTGAGCTTGCAATATGTCTTGCCTGCATGAAGTTCGGTTATCTCCCAAAAATAAGAAATCTTGATGAACCGTGCCATGCGGGACTTAACTTTGTACGTGAAGAACGGGAATATCCAATACAAAGTATATTGTTAGAAAATTTCGGTTTTGGAGGGCAGAACAGCGCTCTGATTGTAAGAAAGTAGGGGCGATCCTTGTGATCGCCCTGATTAATGATTAGAGATGAATATCATTAATAGAATAGAAGTAAATACAGGGCTGGAAGATTTTGTCCTTTTAGACAGAATATTAGAAGCCGGAGTTGCGACTATTGCAGGTAAAAAAAGGTATTTTAACGATCCTGCTTACCTGGGGATAGAATCTCTTGCGCAATTAGGGGCCTACCATGTCCGTTTTATTAATGATTTTGAAATACACGCCTTTCTTTTAAAGATAAGCCGTTGCTGCGTTATTGGAAACAAGATTCTACATGGTGAATATCTGATTGATGGAAGACTCATTAATCAAAGCAAATCTTCTTACTCATACTTCTTAAGAGCTAAAAAAGAAGATCAAATTCAGATTGAGGGAGAATTTTTGTTTTCAACTTTAGAATATAACAATAATTTTAACAAAAAAATACTGAAAAAACATTACCGCAGGGTATTTTCGTGTTTAAAAAAAGAATAATGAATAAACTGGCTGCTCGGAAAGAGACAGGTCTTTACAGAAAACCCGTAGAAATAGAAAACAGGGAAGGTAAATTTCTTTTAATTGAAGGCGGAAAAGTATTAAACTTTGCGTCAAACGACTATCTTGGCCTTGGGGTGTCTGAAGAGCTTAAACGTAAAGTATCAGATAATTTTTTGAAGTATGCTACATCTTCTTCTTCGTCAAGGCTTGTTTCAGGAAATTATTCTGTCATCAACCAGGCTGAAAAAGAATATGCCCGCTTTTTTGGGTATGAGGATGCTCTGTTTTTCCCCAGCGGCTATCAGGCAAATACAGGTATTCTTTCCGCACTTTTTGAAAAAGGTGATTTGTTGATTTTCGACAAGCATATGCATGCCAGCAGTGTGAAGGGTATGCTCTTAAGTGGTGCGGATTTCCATGGATATAAGCATAACTCCATGTCTCATCTTTGTAAGTGGCTGGAAAAAACCAGCGAAAAAAAGCCTGCGGTGTTGACAGAGTCACTTTTCAGTATGGATGGCAATTTTCTTGATGTTCAGGGTTTTAAAGGACTCAAGGAACGCTTCGACTTTTTCAGTATAGTTGATGAGGCGCATGCATTCGGAGCGACAGGTGAAAATGGTAAGGGCATTGCCCGTAATGTGGCGGATATCGGAGTTGGAACATTTGGCAAGGCTCTTGGTCTTTTTGGTGCTTTTGTACTAATGCCGGCCGACTTTAAAGAATATTTTTTCAATTTTTCTTCTCCTTTAATTTACACGACTACCCTTCCGGAAGCGCATGCTGCATCAGCCATAGACATTTTAGAAATCATTTCTCAATGCGAAAAACAAAGAACACATCTGTCCAGGATAAGCAGTCTTACCAAAGAAAAGCTTGTTTACGAGGGTTTTTGTGTGAAAGGAGATGCTCATATTCTTGCAGTAGAAATCGGAGATGAAAGCGTGGCGCTGGAGATATCTGAAAGGCTGCTTGAAGAACACATTTTTGTTTTACCTGCACGGTATCCAACGGTACCGCTTCACAAAGCCATATTGAGAATTGGCATGACTGCCCTTCATACAGAAAAAGATGTAAAAAAGTTAGTCAGTACTTTAAAAGAGGTATATGGAAAATTTGAAAAAGCAGATAGATAAAATTTTTGTTGCCGGGACTGATACCGGCGTAGGAAAAACGGTTCTATCTCTTTTGCTGATGCAGTTTTTTTATGCGAATGGTTGCATACCTTTTTATGTAAAGCCGATTCAAACAGGGTGCAGCGATCCTTATGATAAAGACAGTGATGCAAAATTCATTTATAAGCATGTAGGGCGGTTGACTAAAAAAGATCCTGCTGATTCAATAGTCTATTGTTTCAGGGAGCCTAAAGCCCCTTATTTTGCTTCCCGCAATGAGGGGAAAACTATTGAGTTAAAGGCAATACAGAACGCTTTGGATAAAAAGAGCCGGATTTATTCTCCTGTTATAATAGAGGCCGCCGGCGGACTTCTTGTGCCGGTCAACGAAAATACATTAATGATAGATCTTATCAAAATGACAGGGGCAAAGCCAATTATTGCCTCCCGTGCCGAATTGGGCACAATCAACCATACTCTCCTTACAATTGAGGCTCTGCATAAAAGGGATATACAACCAGCCGGAGTAGTTTTTATAGATGCTGGAGAAAAGCCTGCCCCGCAGGATATGATAAGCGAAAATATTGAGGCGGTTGAAAGTTATTCCGGCATAAAAGTTGCCGGAGTAATCAGCAAAATCAAGAATTTTTCAAACCCGGAAAAAGAATACTATCAGCCGATAGAAAGGATATATAGCCCGCACTTCTCATGAACGGGTGCAATACAAAAAAGCGACATTTTTTAGATAAAGGATGTTTTACATCTAACTTCCTGATTTAATGTCGAATGTCGAACAGGGAATGTCGAATTATGAAGTTTTATCCCCGTTCTTTTTGGCAGTGCCTATACTTTTAACAAAAATCGAGATTAATTGGTTGCTTTCATCTCATCAAGGAATCGCTCAAAAATAAATTTACATTTTCAGGTGTTTAGGCGTACGCATGGCAAGACGCGAGGAGGGCGAATAGCAGGCTATTTAACCAACGAGCAACGCAGCCAT
>DAOUSD010000032.1 GCA_030627405.1 Deltaproteobacteria bacterium | reverse complement strand
CTCAAAGGAAAACAAATCAAAAAATAAACTCTGCGATCTCCGTGGCTTTGCGGTGAGAATCGTTTTGACTATTATGAAATTATGCATTTTAAAATATATCCCCATAAAAGCAGGATGTATGCCAATGAGACAAAAAATGATATGAAGAATAATTATGGAAGGGAGTACGTGGTTCTTTCAGCTTGAAAATAATGGTAAATTGCTTTATTGAGAAAGAAGAAAAAAGGGTGTATTTCTTTTGAACTTATAAAAAAGAAGGGCTTGGAATGGAAGAAGCGTAATAACAAAAAAATACGATCACCTTACTGCGTAATGAAAAATGAGTATAATCGGCAGGTGCCATGATACCATGCTCATGTGTATTCTATGCGGATTGATAAATCGGGTAATTCGAGGCGAAGAGACAGCAAAGGCTAAAACTAACTGGCAACATCACGGCCCCTATACCTCCCCCCTGTTTTGCAGAATTGATGGGAGCTCTTTTAAAGCTTTTTCTACAGGCAGTATGGAAATGTTGTCTACATATTCCTGCCTTGAACCGCCATATAGCATGTATAGCTTCGCTTCGGGATAGTCATTTGCAAATGACTTCAGCCCGTTAAGATCTTTTTTTGAAATTCGGCTGGAACGTTTTATTTCAAAAGCAAGAAGACCCTTGGGGCCATAAAGAATAAAATCAACTTCAACGCCATTGCTCGTTCGCCAGTAATACAGATTATATTCATAATTGTAATAGTCATTGATGGCAGATAATTCTTGAAAGCAAAGGGTTTCCAGGCTAGGCCCTTCGGCTTCTTGAGGAGAATCAAGCGGTCCCATAGGACGGAGTGTCCGAAAAATACCGACATCAAAAAAATAGAATTTAGGATGGGATATCATTCTCCGCTTTGCCCTTCTTGTAAAGACAGGAAGGAGGGAGGCGAGAAGAAGATCTTCAAGTATTGAAAAGTAGTTTGTAACTCGCATTCTTTCAATACCGGATTCTCTTGCTATCTCGGAAATATTCAATACTGATCCCTGTGAAAAGGAAGCTGTTTCAAGAAAACGTGAAAAACTGCCTAAATTCCTTGTTAAGCCTTCCTGCAGAATCTCCTCGCGTAAATATGTCTGAACATAAGCCTTTAAAAAGAGGTTGGGGGTTTTTTCAGAAGGAATTGATGGCAAATGCCCCCAGGCTAATGACTTTTTCAAGCAAAAACTGTCGCCCAGTTCAACGGCTGTAAGAGGATACATTTTGTAGGTTAAGGCACGTCCAGCCAGTAGATTTACACCTTTCTTCCTGAGAGTTCTCGCGCTGGAGCCTGTGAGTATGAATTTGTAGTGAAAAGTTTCTATTAACCGATGGACCTCGTTTAATAGTTCCGGAATCCTCTGTATCTCATCAAGAATGATCCAGTTTTGAAAACCTTGGGGTATTAGATTTTCCAGGCGACCCGGTCGTGCTAAAAGATCATTATAAAGATCAAATTTCAGGAGATCAAAGTACAGAGATTCCGAAAAGATGCTTTTTATCCATGTAGTTTTTCCAGTACCTCTTGGTCCAAACAGGAAAAAACTCTTGTTATTATCAACCGGGATTTTTAGCAATCTGCTGAACATAACTTCATTTTGCATAGATATTTGAAGAAGTCAACTTCAAAATTGCGGTATTTGATAAATGCAAATTTTTGTTTAATTCGGCGCTTCTGAATTCCTGCTTCCTTGGGAATGAGGGCTAAAAATGTCCCCAATTGCAAACAAGCTTTATTATTATAATAATCAAGGTGACCCCAGGTTTTAGCCTGTACTTTAGCTTCCCGTACCCACGCTTCACAGATCAAAACTAGGTCGAACAGGTTCGTGCCCCACGCGGCTGCGGACCAACAGACCGGTCTTTTCCAGAATGTTTATACACTTGTTGCCTTGACCAGCATCGCGTTTCAAGTTGAAGATGTCACAAAACCACGAGGCCAGTTCATCTCTGGCGATATAGTTGTTTTCGCTGGGATTCAGACTAGACCAAGCAAGCCGAATTACGTCTTTCCCACCGACAGCAAGGAATTGACGAACGTCTTCAGCAGATCCCGGTCTGGAAGGCCTATCGTAGTCGATCATTCCTATTCTTATACTCATTTGGCGTTCTCCAACAAAAATCCTTTTGAATTAGTGCCTCAACCTGATAATTTTACCAGGAAGGAGGGTTAATACTTTAAGGGCCTACTTGTGGGCCTCAACGTGTTCTTTAGCCTTTAAACTGTCACTTTCTTAGCTGAGTTGCTAATGTCCGAGTTGACAAGCAAATTTGCCTTGATATAATGATATTAAAGATATTTTCGGGCATATTTGCCTTGCCTTATTATCCTAATATTATGACATCATATTTGAAAAGTGTATAATATGTCAACTTTTCAAAAAAACAGGAAGAAGATTTGATTTATCCCTGTGGTTTATAGGTAGGTAGGGTTACCCTGTAGAAATCGGGGTCCGTTCTTGCTGCTTTTAATCTCATCTCTATGTCGTAATCTCTTATCTCGGAGCTCCTGAAGCTCACCCCCTGAGATGGCTCACAAGAGCCACAGTATTTCTTACTATCAACGGAATCACAAGACACATTATATTTTTTACACAATTTATATTTGCCCATTACAAATCCTCCTTTCTGCTGAACATTATTTATGTTGTTCCCTTATGGTATGAGATCGCTTATTTGATTTTATAGGATCATTGCTTCTATATTTGAAACTTCAGGCATATCTCTTCTTTCATTACACAGGCAGATGCCATGATATCATGCTCATGGAGCTTTGCGGGACATAAGTAAGTAACTTCCCTTTAACCATGTTTTATTTATTTAGTCCCGCAAGTCTTTCTCATCCAATTACGCCCCTTTTTTTCCAAGCACCTCCGCTCGAGTATTTTGAATGAATTCCTCAGGCAGATACAGGTTATCGAGCCCCTGGAATATTTCATCTCCAGTGTTTACACAAACTTCTTTGAGCAGGAGCCCGAAGGCTTTTGAGTTGACCTTATCTCCCATTTGGAGACATTGCAGAGCCACTACGATTTGCCCGATACTGGTTTCGTAGCCGCTGAATCCAGAGTCGTCTGATCCTTCAAGTACAATGGTTTAAAGCACGTTCTCTGCGTTAGCCTGCCTCAGATAATGGTAAAGATAGTACAAACCAATAAGGAATATCCCCTAAAATTATTAGTGTTTTCCGATCATTCGTATCAGAAAATAAATGACACGTACTTTTTATGCCTTCGATCTTAACAATTTTATTTGATATTCTACACCTCACCTTATCACCCCCTGACCCAAAGAGATCTTCGGCAGTTCTTCAAGCCAGAGGTTGAGGATTATGTAGCAAAATAATACATCTCCATATAGACAGGTCGTCGAGTGTAACATACGCAGAGCTTCCTCTGCTGATTCTTGATGAATAATCCCGAGTTCATAAAGAGCAGAGCCTCTGCAAAAAGTTCGCTCGAGCAAGAATCCCCATTCCGCCTTAAGCCATTTATCAATGGGAATATTAAACCCATGCTTAGGTCTTTTGATTATTTGTCTCGGTAAAATATCTGCAAAGGCTTCGCGTAAACATACTTTGCCCATATCCTTTTTTATCAAATCTGTATATTGCAGATTCTCCACATGAGATAAAATTAAAGGGGAGACAAAAGGCGACCTCCCTTCCACAGAAAATGCCATTGTCATCTGGTCAATTTTTCTCAACATTTCAAAGGGCAGATAGCATTCCCTATCTTGAACTATGAAGTCCATTCGATTCCATTCACGATCTTTTTTGTAACGTTCAAATATACGCAAGGAAGACTCTATCAAACCTGAAAAATACTCTTCGTTAAAGAGGGAGCGTTTATCCTCTTCACTCGCATAGTAATGCCACGCCCAAGCTTGCTTTGGAGCAAGATGCCTCCTAATTGCGCTCCTTCTTTCTTTTTTAGATAATGATATGGTGCGTGCAGAAATGTCATGTGTGGCGGGATTTTCAGAGTGTACGGCTGCGGAAGGTGGCAGATGTTGATACCACGAATAGCCCCCAAATAATTCATCTGCACCATCGCCAGTCAGCAAGACGCGTACGTCATGATCTTTTGCCTCTTGTGCAATTGCCATGACACCAAGCCCAGAAGAAACTGCGAACGGCTGGTCTGCACAATAAATTAATTTATCGAGCAACTGCCGACAGCTCTTTTCGGACAGACGAACCTTATGATGCTTGGATCCAATTGTCGCAGCGTATCTTTCTGCCAATGGTGATTCATCAAGATGCCCGTAATATGGGTTTGACTCCTCATTTTCAAGGCTCGCTGTAAACGTGTGCAACTCACCAAGCTCCTGTGCAGCCAAGGTGCAAATTATAGAGCTGTCTATCCCCCCACTTAAAAAAGCCCCGACAGGGACGTCTGATAGTACTCTTAACCTCACTGAATCTTCAACTAGAGACCGAGTCAATTCAATGATATCTTTTTCGTTGCTGTAATCGATGCTCGGCCTGTGAGCAAATCTATATGATTTTTCCGTTATACTGTACCTGCAGATGACGATATACGTACTACGTGGCAACGCGCGGATTTCGTTGAAAATGGTTTCCGGTTCTGGCACCCAAAGAAAAGTTGGCATATCCCATATAGCCTGACGATTGAGAGAAAGATTGATAATGCCTGCAGCACGAATGGCTTTTATTTCTGACGCAAAAACAATGCCACCACAAGGAAGCCGCCCATAGTACAAAGGTTTTTCTCCGGGTATATCTCGCGCTAGAATAAATTTATTTTCAGTTCGATCGTAAAGGAATATCGCAAACATTCCGTCGAGCCACGAAACAAAGTTTTCCCCCTTTTCTTCATAAAGATGGGCTATTACTTCGCCATCACAACGGGAACCGAAAGAATGCCCCTTTTCTCGGAGAATTTTCCGTAACTTTGGTGCATTATAGATTTCGCCATTATAAAGAACTGTTACACTTCCAGTTTCATTGCAGAAGGGCTGACGACCATTCTCCACATCGTTAATACTTAAACGACACATTCCGACACTTGCATTTTTAGTAAGAAAATAACCAGTATCATCAGGGCCGCGGTGTCGCATAGAAAACAACATTTTTCCAACGGCCTCTTCTTCTATTGGGTATTTGCTAATTACACCCGCTATTCCACACATATCTACCCTTCAAAAATATATCTTCAGTCCATATGTTTCTCACTCCCTTTATTTCCTCTACCTAAAAACAGCTCAAGGACCCACAGTTCTTCACACAGCAAGAGCGTCCAACATCTGGACGATCGTATGCTTAAGGTTGTTTTTTGCTGCAAAGAAAAATTCCCGAGAACATCTGTATGACAAGAGGGAATCTAAAATTTCTTGTGGAGAATGAGAGAAAAAAGCGTTTGGTCCGCTGACATATTTCCTGTTTTTTGATCGATAGCAGAGGTCGAACGTCTTGCTAGGAAAATTCATTCCCAAAGTAGAAAGCATGCTATACCCATAATCATCTATCGAAAAAAAAGGGATTTTTTGAACAATCGATACGACAATTGGGTGGAAGCGTATGCCAACGTACCCTCTTGAGTTCCCGATAATTTTCAGCCACTCCAAAGGAGAAAGCCCCTCTGGAAAAGAATAATCCAATGGTACCTTTTGAGACCAATATTCGGGGGTGGGTAACTCTAAAACCAACAATCCCTTCCTATGTGCTATTCTACGGAATTCCGCTATCCACTTGCGTTGGTGACTATAAAACCTCCCCCCACAAAACAAAATATAATCTTTGGGCAAACTATATTTATTCAAACTAATTTCTGACATATCCACAGTTTCTGGCAATAATAAGACGGGATCATCACTTAGGGTTGTTTTAATTCCTGCACGAAAATTGATGTAATAGATCATCCACTGGGTCCAATAATCTCTGACGGAAATAAATCTTCGATTTAACAAACTCCGTACCATTTCGCCCTGTATGTTTTTGGGCAATTTAAAATAAGGAGATCCCATAGAGGAAACTGACAAGAAAGCTGTCGGTATAATTGAAAGATCTGGGGTCTTGTCAATCCAGCCAAGCCAAAAAGGATTGCCAAATCTATGGACCGTCCTTTTTGCGGGATGATGGACGACTCGCAAAACAGCATCACTGCCAACAACAATACAATCCGGAAGGACATCTCTTGTATACTCTATTAAATCAGCATCTGTCTTAAGCCGCGGGCTAAGCGGAAGATTTGACTCCAAAAATTCATTGTGTGCAAAATATTGTGCTTCAGGGGTAATTTTTTTATAGTATTCACAGTCATCGGGGGCTCTATAATCCAATAACACGACAGAATGCCCCATAGCTTCTATGAAGCGAACAAGCGAAAGAGCCTGTAAATTTGAGCCAAAGTTACACGGAGAATGAAGCGTTAATAATGCTATTTTCACACTAAAGACTCCTTCACAATAACTATGTTGTATGTAAGCAATTTAGACTACTTAAGAAATCGATAATTTGCTCATAACGTTGTAAGCATATCGACCAATATTATCAGAACGATACATTTTTATTAACTCGATAGAGTCACACTTAGGGCACAACCAAGCCCTTTCGAGAGCTGTTAACATATCTGATAGATATGGCTCACAAGCAAAAACCCCGGGAGTACCCTTCAAGTCGATATTTACGGCAGGATAGCCAGCGACCACAGTAGGAATGTTACACAGAAGACTTTCTATGGGTGCAGTACCGTATCCTTCGGAATCGCTGGCGTGTATAGATATCCTGCTATTAATCAGATTTTTGAATATTTCGTTGCGACTTAGGGCACCTAAAAACCTTATATTTTTTCTTATTGCCGCAGGATATAATGTGACCATTTTTTCGTAATGCTTTCTCAAAGAGCCCTCGCCTGCAATTAACAACTTGGTACCATTCTCTAATATTTTTTTTTCTATCGCCTTTCGGAACGCTTCAATAATTAGATCGAATCGTTTTGGTGAAGCTAAACGCCCAAAAGAGATGATAGTGTCAGACTTGCTCACGATTACTTTTTCTGGGATATCGACTATAGGTCTCAGGTTATAACATGGGGCCGTCGACCTCTTTTTTATTGCTATGTTAAGCAAGCATCCCCTCGTAAAAAAAAAGTCATTTCGTTTAATAGCGCGCCCTAACATCGTTCTTGGGATCGGGCAGTAGGAATCGGGTGAGTGAGCTATCATTTTCCATTCCCACGATCCCACAATACTTCCCATTAAAACATCTTCTCCTATTTCATTTCCTAAAGAGCTTGCTACAAAATCGCTTACTGGATAAAGCAAATACGACAATATGACATTAGGTTGAAATTTTGACACTGTATGAAGCAATAAATCACGATAGGCAGGAATTATCTGCTGGCGTACTCTCGGTCTTTTTGAGGAAAAAAGTCGCACCCGCCTAAAATAATCATTTGTAGTTCCTAAATTGGCATATGCTACCTCAGCATGATTCGAAAGTGCCTCAGCCAACGATTTTATTTGTATTTCTGCGCCACCTATACGAGATTGATCGGAGAAATCAAATGGGTTTTTATTACCCCACGATCCAGGCCAAGAAGTCATTAATATCTTCATTCTGTTCCGCTCATTTACGACCCGACTAATAAAGGGTATTTTTTGCCGCATCATGTTTTACTGCGCAATAAATCGTCTTTTGGGTTGCGAACTTACACCGCTCTGATAAAACTTGAAACTTTAGAGGGAAGATCGCTAAAATCATTATAGACAATAGTGTTATTGATACCGGATAATGGGGATTCTCGGTGTGTCAAAAAGAAATCCACCGCATCTAAACAGTCGCCGTCAACAGGAGAGTCTCCCAAATAAACTATTTTCTTTTCAGGGTATTTTTGCTTAAACCACTTTACTGTTTCGAGCCGAGGCAAAAGGAATGGTGACACATGTAGCCACAAGAATCCTCTTCCTGTTGTGATGTAAGTATTGTGTTGCTGAGTTGTTTCTATAGAACGCTTTTGGGTTTTTAACATCTGCTGATAGGCGGATACGGGGCAACCATCAGTAAAAACTCTATCCGCCCACAGGACATGGCACTCATCTGTCTCTGTATATTGATTTTTTTCAGGAAGCATTACGCAAGTAAAAGAATCGAGGTTAAACGTTGCGCTAATTCGTCTGATTGGTCTAACAGGGGTGCAGTAGCCATCATAGAAAAATATATTTCCCCCGCCCCAAGGCGCTATGTACGAGTTGTGAGGCACTGCTACCTGAAGTCTCGCCAACCCTTTTAGTGAACGCCCTGTGATAAGACAAAAGACACACTTAGACAGCAATGATCGAAACCCGGTAAGAGTTTCTTGGATTTCTTGATCCGTTACTCCTAAGGTGCCATCAATATCCGTTATTACGACCACCTTTTCTTCCAAGCTCATATAAACACCCCCCTGCGACGGCAAGAAAACATATTATGCCTAACAAGAGCCCAAGAGGCCCTCGTATAAATTGATGATTTCTCGTAAACTCCTTTGACATCCCCGCCAAGACACTATTCCGACGAACTTCAGAGCGACCTTGCCACCAAGCTCTGCGTAAAAGATACCTCAACGTCAATCTCTTGATTGAAATGTCGTGGGTTACTGTTGTCCTATTAAGGATATATTCTTTAGCCCCTCGCTTTTTTAACTCCCGAATAAAACTTGTGTCATCTCCTGATTGCAGGCTTGACCCTTTCCGTCCTAATTTTTCATCAAACAAAAGTTTCTGTCTTTTAACAAAAGGAACATTTACACCCATAAAAGCTCCCCATGTTGTGATCTTTTGATTCCGGTCGGAGTGTATTCCAATGTAATGGTATTGGCCTTCAAGTACGAACCAAGGCAAACACCGATCGCAAGGTAACACTAAACGAGCACCGACTATGTCAAATCCCGTCTCAAATGCTTCGTTTGCCTCATATATGGCATTAGCAGGAGGCATAGTATCATCATCCATAAAGATGAGATACTTAGTCGGACAGATGGATAACAAAGTGTTTCGTGAATGACTCAATCCTCTTTGCCGCTTATGTCTTTTGATTAAGAACCGCACATTGCTATCGCTGAGCAATTTTCTAAGTTGTCCTGGTTCGGGGACACCATCTAAAATAATAATAACAAGTGTTACGAGCACCCCCAGATCTGCTAAACAATTAAGCTGTTTCATAAGCAAATCTTCTCGCGCTGAACAAATACCGAGGGTTAATTCCGAACATATGCTCACATCAGCCGCCCTTCTATTATAAACACCAACGCACTGTCACACTCAATGCACCGCTATTTTTCCGTGGACACCAAAAAGGAAAAAGGGGTCAGGTCTACGCTTGACCCTTGTTAAATAAAATGCAATATAATTTATATGTCACATCTCTGTTTTGTCTTTGTGCAATTTGTCAAGAGCCCAAATCCGTCCCAAGTCCCTCTATCGCTTCCCTTATTAATAAAGCTTTCAGTAGAAAGCCATAAGTCCCTCTCCTTTTTAGACAAAATTTACAAGATTGACTGGATTTTTATATCCTGCTAATCCCGTCTGATCTCAAAAGTTCCACCAGGCATAAACGTGAATTTTATTGCGAATCACAGGGTTATTGCCTCCGTATATTAATGCAGCCCTGCTTTTAACTTTAGTCCCAATGAGATTTTGCCAATAATTAAGGCCATTGAAAAAATCTTTACTTATTGTAGCCCCTGATTTTATTTCTATTGGAACCAATGTGCTGCCCAGATCAATAATTATATCAACTTCGTGTCCGGCTGAATCCCGCCAGAAAAAACAATCAGGATCATGTCCCGCGTTAAAAGCCCTTTTGTAAAGTTCTGAAACTACAAATGTTTCAAAAATAGCACCTCGGGCAGCGTGGAATGCCAACTCATCGGGCTTTCTGATGCGCAACAGGTAGCAGAGCAGCCCGGTATCTAAAAAATAGAGTTTAGGGCTCTTGACCAGCCTTTTTCGGAAATTCTGATAATGTGGTCTGAGAAGAACGACTAAAAAGCTTGCTTCCAAAACAGACAACCAGCGTCTTGCTGTTGTATGGGTAACACCACAATCTGATGCGAGATTAGAAAAATTCAACAGTTGTCCGGTGCGGCCGGCACAAAGAGCAGTAAACCTGCGAAACGTTTCCAGGTCACCAACATTAATTATTTCGCGAACGTCACGCTCAAGATAAGTCTGGTAATAATTTTTCAGCCAGTCCTGAGGATCAAGTTTTTTATCGTGAATACGTGGATAGAACCCCTGGAACAATTGACTGTTCAAGTCTAAATCCGGAATTTTCCTGTCAGTTGGAAGGGTCAGGCCTATTTGATCCACCGGCAAAGATGGAATCCCGGCAAGTTCATCACGAGAGAGTGGTAATAAATGGAAAATGGCACAACGGCCAGCCAGGGTTTGACTGATACTTTCTAATAAAAGGAAGTTTTGAGAACCGGTGAGAATAAACTGCCCTGCTCTGTTTTTATCATCAACTATTGTCTGGATATAT
>DAOUSD010000076.1 GCA_030627405.1 Deltaproteobacteria bacterium | reverse complement strand
CTGTAGAGCTGTCGGGACGGCTTGCGGGACGGGCTTGCGGGACATTCCTTGATATGTTGATTGCTTATTTTTCAATAGTTTTAATTTGTTTTCTTTTGCAACTTTTTCACCGCGGGTTGCGGATTGGCTTGCTGTAGGTTGAGATATTTTTTAAGCGTTTTGAGAATAGAACAAAAGCATGAGTGCTAAATTTCCAATTTCCAATTTCAATATTCCGTGAACATTTACTTTATCTTTTTATTAAGATAACTCTGTTTAACGCCTATTGCTTTTGCTGTTTTAGAAAAATTATTTTTATTCTGTAAAAGTTTTCTGTGAATAAATGCCTTTTCAAATGCTTTTTTAGCATCCTTTAAGTAATTTATTAAAAAAAACTGTTCTTCGAAAGACCTTGTCTTCTCCATAGTTCCCGGCTTATAAGCATTCGGGATATCAGACGCCTCTATAATATCGCCTTCCACCATTATTGCCATCCTTTCAACAAGATTCTTCAACTCTCTGATATTTCCAGGCCATGAATAAGCGCGGATTACTTCAATTGCTTCCTTTGTCATGGTTTTTTTTGTACTTCGATTCTGTTTAACACATTCATCAAGGAATGTTTCAACGAGTAAAGGAATATCTTCAGAACGCTCCCTTAAAGGCGGTACTTCAACAGGTATTACATTCAGCCTGTAATAAAGATCTTCTCTGAAATTGTCCTTTTCAATCTCTTCCTCAAGATTTTTGTTGCTGGCAGCTATTACTCTTACATTAACGCTTAATATTCTGCCTCCTCCAACTCGCTGAAATTGCTGCTCCTGTAAAACACGAAGAATTTTAGCCTGAGTTTTCAAGCTCATATCACCTATTTCATCAAGAAATATAGTGCCATTGTTAGCTAATTCGAATTTGCCTTTTTTCTTTGAAGTTGCTCCTGGAAAAGCGTTTTTCTCATGGCCAAACAGCTCACTCTCTATGAATTCCTCAGGAATTGCCGCACAATTTACAGCTATAAGAGGATGATCAACCCTTGGACTCAACTGATGTATAGTACGCGCTACCAGTTCTTTTCCTGTGCCATTCTCGCCTGTTATTAAAATCCAGGTAGCAGTTGGGGCTACAAGCTCTATCTGCTTTTTCAGTGCTACAGTTGACGGGCTGTTGCCGGTTATTGAATGTTTTTCAATCGTCTTTTTGCGCAGATACCTGTTCTCTTCTTCAAGTCGTCTGAAATTAAGTGCATTGTTAATTGTAACAATAACCTTATCTATGGAAAGCGGCTTTTCTATCAAGTCGTATGCTCCAAGCTTTGTGGCTTTTACGGCTGTTTCTATTGTCCCGTGACCGGTTATAATTATAACCGGAATAGTCGGATAATTTTTCTTTATTTCTTTTAAGGTTTCAATACCATCAATACCCGGCATCCATATATCAAGCAGGACAAGATCAGGAGATCCTTCTTCAACTATCTTTAATCCTTCATATCCATTTGTGGCCGTTTCAACCTCAAATCCTTCATCAGCGAGAAGGCCGCTTAATGATTGCAGGATAGAAGGCTCATCATCAACAATTAAAATAGATGGAAACATTTGATATAGCTCCTTAGTGCAGGGTTCAGGATTTTTTCAAACCGGTAGTTCTATTACAATTTTAGCCCCCCTGGGCTGGTTGTCCTGTACGCGTATCATGCCATTATGATCAGAAATTATCGTGCTGACAATTGTTAGCCCTAAACCCATTCCAGCCTTTTTTGTCGAAAAATAAGGTTCAAAGAGCCGTGTTTTATCTTCATCAGAAATACCTGCTCCATCATCAGCAACCTCCATTCTCACCATCTTTAATATAGGGTCATGAGTCAAAGTTATAACAATATTGCCCTGTTTCTTAATTGCAACTATTGCATTGTCAATCAGATTAATCATAGCTTGCTTTATTTGCTGACGATCAAGATTAATACGCGGGATCTTATCCGGAATTATAACCTTGAAATCAATGTTTTGATGACTTTCTTTGTAAAGTGCTACAGAGTCTTCGATTATTGGTGGCAATTCACAGGGTTCAGGATTCGCTGTTGGGAATCTTGCAAAAGCGGAAAATTCATTTACCAGATTTCGAATCATATCAACATGGTCAATTATCATCTGAGTACATTCTTCAAAAATCGGTTCATTTATCTTTTCTGAATATTTCCGTTTAAGTCTTTGGGCCGAAAGCGTTATCGGAGTTAGAGGGTTTTTTACTTCATGGGCAATCCTGCGAGCAACTTCACGCCACGCTATCATTCGTTGCGCTTTCTCCAGGTCAGTTAAATCATCAAAGACCATAACTATACCCATATGGTTTCCGGAATCATCTTTGAGTTCATTAACATGTATCATAAAGCTGCGTGGCCTCCCTTCTATTGTAAGTTTTAAAGGAAGCTCGACATGATTTTCATGATAACTCGTAAGATTTTCTATTAGTTCTGTTGCAGCGCTAAGATATCGTCCTTTTAACAGCTTTTTATAGCTTTTGTTTAATATGTCCCCGGATTTAAGATTCAGCATCTTTTCAGCAGACTTGTTAATTGTAGTAATAAATCCATTGGCTCCCAGAGTTATTACACCGGCGGAAACATTCTTTAAGACAATTTCCATGTACTGCCGTCTTTCTTCAATTTCCACATTCTGCTCACGAAGCATTCGTGCAGAGAATTCCAGTTGTTCTCTGCTGCTTCTGAGATCCCTTGTCATCTTATTAAATGAATCAACAAGACTTCTTATTTCATCATCAGCTACGGCACCTATGATTACGCTTAAATCTCCTTCCGCAACCCTTCGGGTGCCTTCAGCAAGCTCCATAATTGGTATTGTAATTGTCTTCGCCAGATAAAAACCACACCATACTGCACAAAACACAACAAGCAACGCCACTATTGAAAGATTTATATAATAGGTAACCTGAATAGGTCCTTTTAATAATTTTATCTGCTGATATTCCTCGAAACCTCTTGAAATAGAAGCCATGTTTTCTGAAAGATCCGAAGGAATAAGAGTATTCAATACAACAAATGCCTCAGCATCTTTATGTTTGACTCCAAAAGGGACCGTCCCGATAGTTCTTATTAACTCGCCCGTATTAATATTTTCAAAAATCGATATTACTTTTTTTGATTCAAAGTCTTTCTGAAGGTTATCTGCTGAAACAAGACTAAGATATTCATCGTCTGGTCCCTGGACTATGGCAAATGTAGTACGTTCTGAATTTATGTTATAAACTTCTACAGCATGGAAATTGAATGCCCGTTGGACTACCTGAATGTAATGGGAAAGAGAACTTCTATTTTTAGGATCTAAAAATTTCTTGGTCTTAATCTGGTATGATATTTTTTCCATGAAAAACTGATTATTTTCCTCTGCTTGTTTATAAACAGTTCTTCCAACAAGCAGTGAATTTTCAAGAGCTTGCTCGACAGGCACGTTAAACCAGAACTCAATGCTGGTTGTAATAAAATTGATCGAAAAGAAAAACAAAACAATGGTCGGCAGAAGGGTAAGGGCTATAAATGCAACAACAAGCCTCGTGCGGAGCTTTGACCCCATGACTTTACGTTTTCTATCATAAAGAAGCTTTACTAAATTTCTGAATACAAGAAATATCAGTAAGATAAGCAAAAGCAGATTAATATTGATCAGAATGAACATCAGGATTGTGTTGGAAATTGGGATATCAGCTCCAAAATGAACAATTTTGCTTTCAGCAAAAGTCAAAACTGCAACAATGGCAATTATGACAACGATCAAAATGCCTTCTCTTTTACGCCTTTTTTGTTCATCTTTTGAAATAAAGGAGTTAGGCTTTTTAAATCTGTTATTCCTCATAATAATTTTGGAAAGAATTCTCGGACAGGCTACTAGTAGATAAAATCTATTGTATGCCAATCGGTTTCAATGTCCTTTAGTGAAACATAGTGCGGATAAAAAGGAAGGGTAAGTTTGCCAAGCTCGGCCTTAGCTCTAATTTGATATTTCCCGCCTTTTTTTAGTTTGGCAAGCGGAACAATTTTTAAGCCGTCAACTTGTACCATCAATTTCTGAGCCTCTTCGAAAGATTTTGTTACCAAATGTTCTCCACTTTGTGATGAACACGTTATAATAAATTCTTTTTTTAAATTATCATATTTAATTGTATGAGTTGTAGTTATATCGGCTATTTTATTATCAACCCAAAAATTCTTAACTTGATAAAGACTAGTAAAAAACGTAAAAGATGCCGGCACTCCGTTTAAGATGGCTTTTTTCGTTTCATCTCTAAAAGCCCCCTCAACATTTAAATAAAGAAGAAGATGGTCGCGGGTATTTGTTACTGTCATATTGGCCAGCCTTGCATGTTGATCCTTAGCAAAAGCCAAATTTTGTAACATAAAAATTATAGCAAAGATAATAATCCAGGCTTTTCGATTAATTGATGTAATCATATATGTAACTACTCAGGGTCACGGTTTACGGTTAATCAAAACACGTCAGCCGAAGGCTGACAAGAAGCAAGAGACTCAGTCCTGCCTGTGGCAGGCAAGTGTGAGAACTCAAGTTTATATTTCATGTAAGGTTAAGGCGTTTTCTGGATTAAAAAAACTGTAAACCGAGTAGTTACAATATAGGATACACAATTAAATGGCAAGTGATTTTGATTCATTAATATCATGGATTATGCGTGTTTCCCATGATTTCTTGTTTTCGATGAATTTTTTCAGAAAAGCATGGTTGAAGGAATGGCCGGATTTATTTACTATAACATGGCCTAAAATCGGCATGCCGAGAAGAGAAAAATCGCCTATGCAGTCGAGAATTTTATGTCTTACGAACTCATCAGGAAAGCGCAAACCATCTTTGTTTAATATGTCTTTCTCGTCAAGCACTATGACATTGTCCAGCGAACCTCCACGCGCAAAGCCATACTTTTTTAAGTATTCAATTTCTTGAAAAAAACCAAAAGTTCTGGCTCTGCATATTTCTTTTTCAAAAACTTGATCCGACACATCTATGGAATATGATTGTTCTCTTATTAGCGGATGATCAAAATATATTGTACATGTGATTTTAAATTTTGATGCCGGATAGATACCAACAAATTTTCCATTTTCTTTAAGTTCAATAGGCTCCTTTACAACAAAAAAATATTTTGGGCCAAGCTGTTCCTCTATTCCCGCGGTTTTTATATATGTAATAAAAGGGCCGGCGCTTCCATCCATTATTGGGAGCTCATAGGCATCAAGCTCAACAATTGCATTATCAATTGAAAGGCCGGCAAAACTGGCCATCAGATGCTCTATTGTTGAGACAATAAAACCATCATAACCTAGTACCGTTGCAAGACTTGTATCCACAACCATATTAAAATGAGCGGAAACGCTTGGTTTATCAGTGAGATCAGTTCTCACAAATTTAATTCCATGATTAACAGGTGCCGGCTTAATTGTCAGATTAACTTTTTTTCCTGAGTGTACACCAATACCTGAAAAACTGACTGGCTTTGAAATCGTTCTTTGTCGAAAATGCATCAATTATAGATGTCTCCTGAATAAAAATTTTAAGCGTTCACGGAACATTGAAATTAGAAATTTGACCTTCGTGCTTTTGTACCGTTCTTCCCAATTTCCAATTTCTATTTTATCTCTCCCAAATTTCTACTTTCCAATTTCAAGTTTCAAGCCGTGAACGGCTACTGACGAGACCATCGTAAAGCAGATCAACATGATTTTTTAAATTTTCTCTTATTACAGACAGTTCCGGAGCCATTGGATTATATGTATTAACTATGGAATTACATAGTTCCAGCAAATCTGTTTTTGAAAAGCATGAAATATAGTTTATGAAATCAACTGCAAGGGTATCTGGAAGTAAATTATTGTAAGCTATTTGGGACAGACCCTTTAAAAAGCCTTTTAGCGTTCCCTCAACGGCAATATTACCAGACCAAACTATTTCTCCAACGCCATCAAGCCTGTCAAGGCGGTTTCTTATTGAAAGATTAAGAAAAAATACAAGCATAGCTTCAAGCATTAAATAGATGTCACTACCTGTGTTATTTTTTGCGATTTCATTTTTATTTTCAAGCATTGGCGCATATTGCCTGACTGTAATGAGCTTTGTTTCTACATTGTTTTTTTGAAGTTTTATGACAAAATCTCCTGCCGCGTGGTGCCATGGGAATATTTGCTCAAAAGTCTCAGCATTATAGTAGCAGGTCAAAATCATGGCTACCTGGCTGTATAGTTCCAGAGTTTCATCATCTGAAAGGAAAAAGTTTCCTTTTTCATGGTCCCATACAACTATTTTTATACTTGAATCTGTTTTAGCTTGTTTATATTTATATTGGGAAATATGAAATTCATTAAAACCCTTGAACCATTCTCCCAAAAACATGCTGATTCCAACGTTTTTATTTTTTATACATATTTCACCCTGACTATAAACTTTTGGAATAAATGAAAGTGAAAACTCATTATTGAGTTTATTTAGAATCTCGAACTCCCTTTTAATAAAGCCCTTGCCTGCACTTGATATGGCAGCGTTTAGTACAAAAAGGATTTTTGATCCATTCATAAAGGTTTCAATCCTTGCGGGATGGTAAAATTCTCCATGTTTTTCCAAATAGATATGTATTTCTTGTATTTCTTCGGGCTTTATATTTTGATTTAAATGTTGAGAGATTGCAGAAGTAATAGATTGAAATTCGTTTTTTTCCAAAAAAGAGCGAACAGCATAAAAATATTCTCCATAAGTTACAGAAATTCCTTCAGTTCTCTTCAGCTTTTTAATGCTTAATGGAATTGGTAATGACCAGATGTCGGTTTTTTCATCTATAAAGTATTTATTACTTTGCAGATAGTACTTGAATTGAGGCTTAGAGGACATTTTTTTTATTAAGTCCTCAAGTTTCGCACCCACTAATTCCTATCAATACTATAGGAGTAAGCTTTTGCTGCATAGAGTGGGGTGTGAAACTTGAGCAAGTCAAAAAGATGCGGCCCAATAATTCAGGTAATATCTAAGTTGAGCTATTAGCTGTTAGCCATTAGCGTTTAGCTTTGAAAAATCAGGCCATTACGTTAATTAGAAATAACACCCAATGGGTGAAAGTTTGTAATAGTAGAACATCCTGTAATCATT
>DAOUSD010000047.1 GCA_030627405.1 Deltaproteobacteria bacterium | reverse complement strand
GAGAAAAATATAAGAAACAATATTACTAGACTGAAAAATCTCAACATCATTAAAAGAATTGGCCCCGACAAAGGCGGACACTGGAAAGTGATAAAATGAAAAGCGAGAACGCAAACATCTTATAACTTTTTTCAATAAAAGAAGGATTTTGTAAGGCTTTCGTTGTAGTATAATATTGTATGTATATTACAAATAAAAATCCAATTTAACGATTTAACAGTTTTTACGCAGAAAAGGATTACTGATAGCACAATAAACAAAAAATTGCTTTAATTAAAAAAGGATATCCATTGTAAAATTAAATGCAACAATATAAAAAAACGGATGGTAACATGGTAAAAAACAACACTAAAAAAGAACCTATTGAAAAACAATTATGGAAGGCGGCGAATAAACTCAGAAAGAATATTGATGCTGCTGAATACAAGCACATCGCATTGGGGCTGATATTTTTAAAATATATTTCCGATGCCTTTGAGGAACTACACGAAAAACTAAAAGCAGGAGAAAGCGAATATGTCGGTGCTGACCCTGAAGATAGGGATGAATATAAGGCTGAAAATGTCTTTTTCGTACCCCCTTCCGCTCGCTGGTCTTATCTGCAATCAAGGGCTAAACTGCCGGAAATCGGCAAAGAGATTGACAACGCTATGGATGTTATTGAAAAAGAGAACCCGTCGTTGAAAGATGTTTTACCCAAAGTTTACGCAAGGGAAAATCTTGATCCGACAAGTTTAGGCGGATTAATTGATCTTATAGGTAACATTGCACTTGGCAAAGCAAAAGCCAGAAGTTCCGATGTTTTAGGCCATGTTTTTGAATATTTTCTCGGTGAATTTGCTTTAAATGAAGGTAAAAAGGGTGGGCAGTTCTACACACCAAGAAGTGTTGTTGAATTACTTATAGAAATGCTGGAGCCATACAAGGGTCGTGTTTTTGACCCGTGTTGCGGTTCAGGAGGAATGTTCGTTCATTCCGAAAAATTTGTAAAGGAACATCAGGGCAGGGTAGACGACATTTCCATTTACGGACAGGAAAGCAACCAAACAACATGGCGGCTTTGCAAGATGAATCTTGCTATTAGGGGAATAGACAGTTCACAAGTAAAATGGAACAACGAAGGTTCATTTTTAAATAATGTACACAAGGATTTAAAAGCGGATTATGTAATTGCCAATCCACCCTTCAATGACAGTGACTGGAGCGGTGATTTACTCAGAAAAGACGGAAGATGGAAACACGGCACACCACCTACCGGAAATGCAAATTATGCATGGATACAACACTTTATTTATCATCTCAGTCCAAGCGGACAGACAGGTTTTGTTTTGGCTAAAGGATCATTAACCACCAAAACAAATGGAGAATACGAAATACGAAAAAACATTATTGAATCTGGTTTAGTAGATTGTATAGTAAATTTGCCTGCAAAACTGTTTTTAAACACTCAAATTCCAGCCAGCTTATGGTTTTTAAGCAAAAATAAAGCTAATGGAAAGTTCCGCAACCGCACTGATGAGATACTTTTTATGGATGCTCGAAACATGGGACATCTGATAAATCGCAGGACGCGTGAATTCTCAAAAGAAGATATAGAGAAAATAGCAGAAACATATCACAACTGGCGTAATACGGACGGTGATTATGAAGATGCCAAAGGATTTTGTAATTCCGTCTCAATTGAACGGGTACGGGATTTGGATTATACGCTCACTCCGGGTCGTTATGTTGGCCTGCCGGACAATGAAGATGATTTTGATTTCAATGAGCGCTTCACCAATTTAAAGAAGGAATTTGAAAAACAGTTGAAAGAGGAAGAACAACTCAATGCTTTGATTCTGGGAAACCTAAAAAAGGTGGTTATAGATGTCGGTGAAAACTAGGGTGAAAACTAAGGTGAAAAATTTGTCTGTTTTAAAAGCAACACCGTATATTACGATAAAAGAACTGGTGGAAATTGTAGGAATTTCACCCAAAGGAGTAGAATGGCAAATGGCAAAGCTAAAAAAAGAAGGTAGAATAAAGCGTATAGGCCCCGACAAAGGCGGACACTGGGAAGTGATGAAATGCATAGCACCTATGTACACTTGCTAGAGGTGCACAAAAAGATGAGAAATTTAGGCAGGTCAGTAGGGGAATGCACAGGTATTGTGTATATCGCACAGGAGACGCACAAAATAATTCTCCCGAATTCGAGGGAATTAAAATATTGGGGAAAGGTGAAATTAGATGGCTAAGAAAAAACGAATAATCATGGTTCAAGGTGAGAGCATCACCATAACAAAAGATGATTACATATCTTTAACAGATATGCTGAAAGCCAAGGATGGAGATTTTTTTATCTCTGACTGGCTCAGAAATAGAAACACGGTTGAATATATAGGCATTTGGGAACGGATACATAATCCGGCTTTTAATTATGGCGAATTTGCCATAATTAAAAGTCAGGTAGGATTAAACAATTACAAAATCAGTGTAAAAGAATGGGTAGAAAAAACCAATGCCATCGGTTTAACGGCAAAAGCAGGCCGTTATGGTGGTACTTATGCGCACAAAGACATTGCCTTTGAATTCGGCATGTGGATTAGCGCTGAGTTTAAACTCTATCTCATTAAAGAATTCCAGCGACTCAAAGACGAAGAGCAAAAACAACTGGGCTGGGACATCCGCCGTAACCTTACCAAGATCAACTACCGTATTCATACCGATGCCATCAAGGAAAACCTAATTCCTGCCGCCCTAAACAAACAACAGATTAACCATATTTATGCTTCTGAAGCCGATATTCTCAATATGGCACTGTTTGGCAAAACCGCCGTCCAGTGGCGGGCGGAAAATTCTAATGAAACAGGCAATATTCGCGACTTTGCTAATGCCTCATAACTGGTCTGTCTGGCCAACCTGGAAAACCTGAATGCGGTGTTTATCAATGATGGGATGGAGCAGGCTGAACGCCTGACACGCTTGAACCGGATTGCCATTCAGCAGATGAGGATATTGGTGGAGGATAGGACTACCAGAAAGCTGGAGGGGAAATGATGGGCGAGCGGAAGGGGTGTTTAATAAATAACACGGAGTTATTTAAGCTTGTTAATAAGGCACTTGAAAGAGTATACAAACATCATGAATATCTGATAAAAAAACAAGTTCATGAACGTAGTATTGTCTTTTGGTTTGGTGTGTATCTTCACGAATTATTACAGGGTAAAGAAAAAAAATATGCGGAGTATAATTTAGATTTTGAGTATAATAAAAATCATAGTAATCCAAAAAGGACTAAAAATTTTAAAAAAGGCACTTACCCGGATATTATTTTGCATAAGCGTGGTAGTAACGAGCATAATTTACTTATTGTTGAGTTTAAAACATGGCGGGAACCAGACAATAAGAGAGACTTAATGAAATTGAGAGATTTTACACACCCTGATGGCAATTTTAAATACAAATACGGGTTATCTATTATTTTGGGAATAGATGAATCAATTATCACAGTATTACAAAAGGGAGAAATTATTAATAATGAATAAGTGGAAGAAGTGTAAGCTGGGGGAAGTTGCTATTCGTATTACTTCTGGAGGAACACCTTCAACAAAACAAACAGAATATTATGGTGGTAGTATCCCTTGGTTAAATACAAAAGAGATAAAGAATTGCAGAATACGTAAAACAGAAAAATATATTACTGAACAAGGTTTGGGCAATTCATCTGCAAAATGGATAGATGAAAATTCAGTTATTGTTGCAATGTATGGTGCAACAGCGGGAAAAGTTGCGATAAACAAAATCCCGCTAACAACAAACCAAGCTTGTTGCAATATAACCATTGATTACGAAAAATCTGACTATAACTATTTGTTCTATTTACTACTGAATAGTTTTGATAAATTAGATCAGATGACATCAGGGGCTGCTCAACAGAATTTAAATGTTGGGTTAATATCTAAATTAGACATTATTCTCCCTTCTCTTTCCGAGCAACGCGCCATCGCCTCTGTCCTTTCCGGTCTTGATGATAAAATAGACCTGCTCCACCGCCAAAACAAAACCCTCGAAGCAATGGCAGAAACGCTTTTCCGACAGTGGTTTATTGAAGAAGCAAAGGAAGATTGGGAGGAAAAGATGTTAGATGAGATTGTTGATATAGCTATTGGGAGAACACCACCGAGAAAAGAATTTCATTGGTTTTCAACTAATCCAACGAACGTGAAATGGGTGTCCATAAAAGACTTAGGTACTTCAGGCGTTTTTGTTTATGATACTGCCGAATACCTTACACAAGATGCTGTTCATACTTTTAATATCCCTGTCATACCAGAAAACACTATATTACTTAGTTTTAAAATGACTGTTGGTAGAGTTGGAATTACAACAGAAGAAATGTTGTCCAATGAAGCGATTGCTCATTTTGTTTTTACAGAAAAAACACCATTTTGCAAAGAATATCTATATTTCTTTTTGAGGTTATTTAAGTATGATACACTTGGTAGCACTTCGTCTATTGTTACATCAATAAATTCACGCATGATTAAGGAAATGGAAATTTCAATTCCAGATAAAAATACAATGTCAAAATTTGAAGGAATTGTAAGAGAGTTTTTTAATAAGATAAAACATAACCAATTGCAAATCCGCACTCTGGAAAAACTGCGGGATACAATTTTGCCGAAACTGATGAGCGGGGAAGTGAGGGTTGATTACAATGGAAGTCCTTAAGATGGAAGAAGAGCATAGAACGCTCTCCGAGGAAAAAAATAAGACAAAAAAAAGTATCCTTGATTTGTCATTTTCCGAGGCAAGAAGTTTTTTAATAAAAGGCAAGAGTTATTGCGAATTTGATTTGCCCAAATATTTTATATTTGATCAACTTATTGTAGACGTATCAAGAGAACTTGAAGGTAAGAATTTAAGTGATTTTTACATTCAGATTCCTAGGTTGAATAAAAATGATGAAGTACAAGTTGACAACCATGGTATTGATAAGCAATGTTCTGACTCACCCAGAAACTATGATGATGTAAACTATAAATTGCTCAACAATAAGGACGGGAAATATGCTTGGAGACCTTTCCAGCTTATTCATCCAGCCCTGTACGTATCATTAGTTCATAAAATTACAGAAGAAGATAATTGGTTAACTATCTCAGAACGTTTTTCTGAATTTGACGATGATTCAAGAATTCAATGTATGAGTTTACCAGTCCGATCTGGTACTGAAAATTCTGATAAGGCTGCTATGATCATTCAATGGTGGCATGAAGTAGAACAAAAATCTATAGAGTTATCTTTAGATTACCAATATCTACTACATACAGATATTACAGGTTGCTATGAATCACTTTATACACACTCTGTCGCATGGGCATTACACGGAAAAAATGAGGCCAAGATAAAACGCGATGATAAAAATCTAATTGGAAATGTGATTGATAGACATTTACAGGATATGTCCTTTGGCCAGACCAATGGCATTCCACAGGGAAGTGCCTTGATGGATTTTATTGCAGAAATGGTCTTGGGATATGCTGACTTGCAACTCTCTGAGAAGATCGGAAGTTCGATTGAAGACTTCCAAATAATCCGATATCGGGATGATTATAGGGTATTTGTTAATAATCCACAGGAAGGTGAATTGATTTTAAAAGCTATTTCAGAAGTATTGATAGATTTAGGCATGAAACTGAACCCACAAAAGACGTTTTCTTCGAATGATGTAGTGCAGGATTCTTTAAAGGAGGATAAGCGTTATTGGATAAATCATGATAAATTAATAAAAAATTTGCAAAAACACTTGATAGCTATCCACTCACTTTCTCAGAAATATCCCAATTCTGGCAGCCTAATCATTGCCCTAAATGATTTTTTAAAACGAATAAAAAGGATAAATAAAGATCAAGAAAACTTAAGTGTATTAGTCAGTATTATTACTGATATTGCATTAAAAAATCCTAGAACATACTCAATAACTTCAGCAATACTTAGCAAGCTTATTAGTTTATTTAAAGAAGATTCAGAAAAACTCAGTATTATAAAAAAAATAAGAAAACGTTTCGAAAAAATACCCAATACCGGTCACTTAGAACTATGGCTCCAGCGTATAACTTTGAAACTTGACGACCAAATCGAATATAACGAAAATTTGTGCAATATTGTTTCTGGAAAGGATGTTGCAATTTGGAATTCAGATTGGTTGAAAGATAGTCTTAAAGAAATAATAAATCCTAAGAAAATAATTTATAGCGAAGTATTAGATGAAACAACTCCAGTGATTGAAGTTGCAGAAATTGAACTGTTTAAGGGGTATATGTAGTAATGAACAAGATTACAGAAAGCGCAATAGAAAAATTTGCTATAGAGCTCCTTGAAAAGCAGGGCTACCACTACATCTATGCCCCGGATATTGCATATGATAGCGATACACCGGAAAGAGAATCTTTTGGAGATGTGCTTTTGCTGGAACGACTGCAAGCAGCTGTTGGCAGAATAAATCCGTCTATTCCATCAGATATCCGCAAAAACGCTATTAAACAAATTCTAAGGCTTAATTCCCCGGAACTCATTGCCAATAACGAGGCCTTTCACCGAATGCTTACCGAAGGTATAAAGGTAAGTTATCAGAAAGACGGTAACAGTAGGGGCGATCTGGTTTGGCTGATAGACTTCAAAAATCCTGAAAACAATGACTTTCTTGTTACGAACCAATTTACCGTCATCGAAAATGGCATTAACAAACGCCCTGACATTATTTTGTTTGTGAATGGCTTACCTCTGGTCGTTATTGAGTTGAAAAATCCTGCAGATGAGAACGCAACTGTCAGATCTGCTTATAGACAGTTGCAGACTTATAAACAGGCAATCCCAAGTCTGTTTACTTACAATGGTTTCATGGTTATTTCCGATGGTTTGGAAGCCCGGGCGGGTTCGCTTTCTGCCGGCTTTAATCGCTATATGACCTGGAAATCATCAGACGGAAAGGTTGAAGCTTCCCCATTAATTGGGCGACTGGAAACCCTGATTAAGGGAATGCTTAATAAAGAAACTTTATTAGATCTTATTCGCCATTTCATAGTATTTGAAAAATCAAAAAAAGAAGACAAAGAGACAGGGATTATCACCATACAGACAGAAAAAAAACTGGCAGCCTATCATCAATATTATGCAGTAAACAGAGCAGTCGAATCAACCTTAAGAGCAGCCGGGTACTTGACTGCAACTGCTGTTTGTAATGTAAATACCGTAACGGAATCGCCCGAAAGTTATGGTGTGGCGGGTGTAAAAATGCAACTAGTGGGAGACCGTAAAGGCGGCGTGATTTGGCATACTCAGGGAAGCGGTAAATCCTTGTCTATGGTGTTTTATACCGGGAAAATTGTTTTGGTGCTGGATAATCCCACCGTTTTGGTCATCACCGACAGAAACGATTTGGATGACCAGTTATTTGATACCTTTGCTGCTTCAAAACAACTACTCAGGCAAGACCCCGTGCAGGCAGAAAATAGAGAACAAATAAAAGAACTGTTAAACGTTGCTTCGGGCGGGGTGATTTTTTCAACTATTCAAAAATTCCAGCCCAATGAAGGTAATGTGTATGAACAACTCTCAGACAGAAGAAATATTATTGTAATAGCTGACGAAGCACATCGGACCCAGTATGGATTCAAAGCAAAGACCATTGATGAGAAAGACGAGCAGGGGAATGTTGTTGGTAAAAAAACTGTCTATGGCTTTGCAAAATATATGCGCGACGCTTTGCCTAATGCTACTTATATAGGCTTTACGGGAACTCCGATTGAAAAAACAGATAGAAATACCCCCGCGGTTTTCGGAAACTATGTTGATGTCTACGACATATTGCAAGCTGTTGATGATGGAGCAACGTTAAAGATTTATTATGAAAGCCGTTTGGCAAAAATCGGTCTCAGTGAAGAAGGAAAAAAACTGGTTGCAGATTTAGATGAAGAATTAGAAAAAGAAGATTTATCGGAAACTCAGAAAGCCAAAGCAAAATGGACACAGTTAGAGGCGTTAATAGGAAGCAAAGAACGTATGAAGAAGATTGTAAGAGATATAGTCAATCATTTTGAACAGAGGCAAGAAGTGTTTGAAGGTAAAGGAATGATTGTTGCCATGTCAAGACGGATTGCCGCCGACTTATACAATGAGATAATTAAAATCAAACCAGAGTGGCACAGCGATGATTTGAAAAGAGGAGCCATCAAAGTAGTAATGACATCTTCTTCTTCCGACGGTCCGAAAATTTCAAAACATTATACTACAAAAGAACAGAGAAGAGCTTTGGCCGAGAGGATGAAGAACCCGGATGATGAATTGAAACTGGTAATTGTGCGAGATATGTGGCTTACTGGTTTTGATGTTCCGTCACTGCATACGATGTATATCGACAAACCCATGAAAGGTCATACCCTTATGCAGGCAATAGCAAGGGTGAACAGGGTGTACAAAGACAAGCCCGGTGGATTAATTGTTGATTACCTTGGAATTGCCTCCGATCTGAAAGAAGCTTTATCATTCTATTCCGACAGCGGAGGAAAAGGCGATCCCGCAATTCTCCAGGAAAAAGCCGTTCAGTTAATGTTGGAAAAAATAGAAGTTGTTTCTCAAATGTTTTATAGTTTTTCTTATGAGGAGTATTTTAAAGCGGATACATCAAGAAAGTTATCAATAATTCTTGAGGCCGAGGAGTATATATTAGGTC
>DAOUSD010000119.1 GCA_030627405.1 Deltaproteobacteria bacterium | reverse complement strand
TATAAGAAACAAAACACCGTTGTCTTTTCCCTTTTGCCCGAGTTTCCATTGATCGTGAGCTATTGTTATTGAAAAATCCTCGATAGATCCGCCTTCGAGGCTTTTAATGGTCAGAACGACGAGCTGGGCCGTTGTTTTTTGCTCAAGTTCCTGAAGATACTGATTAAGTTTATACTCGGAACTGTTATCAATTATATCTGCAAGGTCCACCACATGGTTTTCCGGCTTTTCCGGAATGATGTCAGCGTATGAAAAGGGTTGCAGCAAAAATAGCAAACACAGGATGAGTATGATCAGCGCTGGTTTAATTTTTAATTGCATCTGTAATATACCCCAGTTTTTCGATGGCTTGATAGTAGTCTTCAAATATTGTGTTAAGAGTTTCAATAGAGAGTTGTGTTCTTTCTTTTTTTGCTTTTAATACTATTTTGAATACATCGGTGTTGACGCCGGATACATCCTGCAAGGTTGTCAGGACTTCTTTATTTTGTTTTGGAGGCTCTTTCTCAAAAAGAAAAATTAAACCTCTGAAAAGGGGGATATAGCCCGAAAAGGAACTTATAAATCCGTCTGCTATCAGTTTTTTGCTTCCGGAAGAAGAAAGGTAACCCTGCCTTATACCGATTAATTTAACTTTCAGTTCCCTTTCACACTGATGCCTGAGATCGAATTTTTTGATTTTAAGCTCATTGAAAATATCCTCCCCAAAAATGGTTTTATGGAGGACATTTATTGTTAGAAATTCAATAGGGAAGACATCAAGGGAACTTGAGACATACTCAGGGGTCATGATAAGGGGAGATGAAATCTGTTTTTTACCGAATTTCTTACCAAGAGGCGCAAAATCTTCAAGAAATTTCAAATCAAACCTTTTGAGAACAAGGATGGAATTGATATCCGAAGTTTTGGGATTGAAATCTTCGGTCAAAGCGCTGCCGGTAATGTGAATCGAATGTATTTTATCCTTGTAATTGTTTAAAACAACATCGAGAAAAGGTTTGAATTTCCCCTCGGCATTGTCATCTACCTTTACTTCGTTCATATAGCCTCCTAACCCGGATATTTCATTAATTCGGGCCTTTACCGCTTTGATATTGATAGAAAATAAGGGCACGCAACTTGGGGCACGCAACTTGGGGCACGCAACTTGAGTTACTATTTTAAAAATCTTCCTGTTTAAATTAATGATTTTATGTGTTATGACATTAAAAACAAAAAAAGGATAACATAAAATGAGTTACGATTTTAATGCAGATGAAATATTTGAAATGGCCGAGCAGATTGAAAGAAATGGCGCGTCCTTTTACAGAAAATCGGCAGAATTGATTGCCGACCCCGCTGAAAAAAAGCTTTTGCTCGATATTGCCGCAATGGAAGATAAACATGAAAAAACATTTGCCGATTTAAGAGCAGGTCTGTCTGAAAAAGAAAAACTTACAACCTTATTCGATCCCGAGGGTGAGATAACTCTTTATCTTCGCGCGTTAGCCGACACAAGGGTGTTTTTTGAAAAAAATATTGATACCTCATCAATCAAAGATATCCTTAAAGAGGCTATATTAGCCGAAAAGGATTCTATAGTATTTTATCTCGGCATGAAAGAAATGGTTCCTGAAAATTTAGGTAAAACAAAAATTGATGCAATCATCAAGGAGGAGATGACCCATATAAAACTTCTCAGCAAAGAACTGGTAATGGAAAATTTAAAGGGGAACTGATAGAGGAGGGCAAAATGGACAAATATGTATGCACGGTGTGCGGGTATGTATATGATCCTGAACAGGGAGATCCTGACAATGGTGTTGAGCCGGGAACAAAATGGGAAAATGTGCCTGATGACTGGGAGTGCCCGGTGTGCGGAGCTTCAAAGGATGAGTTTGAAAAAGAAGCATAAAGGGATATGGCAGTTATGAAAAGGCCGGTTATTGATATCGGTCAATGCAGTCTGTGTGAAGGATGTGTCGAAGTATGCCCTTTGGTTTTCAGGCTGAATGAAACAGGTTTCATAGAAATCGCCGAACTTTCGGATTATTCTGAATCCTGTGTTGAAGAAGCTATAAAATATTGTCCTGAGGATTGTATATCCTGGAAAGAGGGTTAGGGTTGAATAATGGGTGGCAGGCAACTTAAAAAGGAAATACTTGAACTTTTAAATCATAAAGATTTTGAAAAGAGTCTGGAGAAGATTCGTCAACTACCAGCCAGGCGGGCGGTAAACCCGCTTTTTTCTTTTTTTTATAATAGAGATGAGCTTGTAAAATGGCGGGCTGTTGCCGCAATGGGCGCAGTTGTTTCAAACCATGCTGATCATGATATGGAATCAGCGCGGGTTATAATGCGCCGTCTAATCTGGAACCTCAATGATGAATCAGGCGGAATAGGCTGGGGTTCGCCCGAGGCAATGGGCGAAATCATGGCCAGGCACGGAAGGCTTGCAGAAGAATACCATAACATACTTGTATCCTACATCATGCCTGACGGGAATTATCTTGAACATGAAATTCTGCAAAGGGGTGTTTTATGGGGTGTTGGAAGACTTGCCCATGCAAGGCCGCAACTTGTTGAGGATTCTGCGCTTTTTCTTCTCCCATACATGGAATCTGAAGATGCGAATCTCCGCGGGCTTGCCGCATGGACAGCCGGACTTTTTGATTGTAAAACCACAAGAATGTTGCTCAAGCGTCTTGAAAATGATCAGGCAACATTAACAATCTATCTTAACGGCAAACCGGAAGAGTTTACGGTTGCCCAACTTGCGCTCATGCGCAAGAGCGGCTATAGCCCGTAGCTTTCGAGGTATAATCAGCGTTATTTATTATCAAGTACTCTACGAATCGTAATTGAAAAATCTTTTATCAATACAGGTTTCATTAAAAACTCTTTAATACCTAAGGATTTTGCCTTTTCGTTTGACATCTTCTCGCTGAATCCGCTGCAAAGAATAATCGGAATATCGGTCCTGATGTCCATTATTTTTTGAGCCAATTGTTCACCGGTCATGTTTGGCATGGTCATATCGGTGATGATCAGATCAAAATTATCCGGATTTGCCTCGAATGCCTTTAGCGCTTCAACGCTGCTGGTCCGGGCTGTAACATCATACCCAAGCCGCTTTAACATTTTCTGTTGAATTTCAACAACCATTTTTTCATCATCAACAATAAGAATACGTTCATTGCTTTTTTTAATGGGCCGTATTTCAATTTGCTCTGTTTCCTGCTGGGTTTTTATCACAGGCAGGTAGACATGAAATTCAGTTCCCTTGCCAGGTTCGCTATACACAGTGATATGTCCGCCATGATTTTTAATAATGCCGTGAACAATCGCAAGCCCCAAACCAGTGCCTTTACCCTCTTTTTTAGTTGTAAAATAGGGGTTAAATATGCGGTCTATTGTGCTCTGATCCATACCAATGCCACTGTCGTTCACCGTAAGACAAGCATACGTTCCAGGTGACATACCTTTTAAATCATCAGCCCTCAAAACAACCTCTTTCAAGGTTACCCTCATCTTGCCGCCTTTTTCCTCCATGGCATGATAGGCATTGGTGAACAGATTCATAGCAACTTGATGAATCTGGGTATAATCCCCCATAACCAATTCGCAATCTTTGATATCCTGGATGATATCAATGGTGGCAGGTATTGAAGATCTGATCAGTTTTAAAGCTTCTTCGACAACAAGATGCACCTTAATCGGTTTTAAGTCATATTCTTTTTGACGACTGAAAGAGAGTATCTGTTTGACCAGATCCCTGGCGCGTTTCGCTCCATTGAAAATCATAGTCAAATCATGCTTGAGGTCGCTGTCATCAGGAGCGTCATTCAGCAGCATTTCTGAATATCCAAGAATAGGAAAGAGGATATTATTAAAATCATGGGCAATGCCTCCAGCGAGTGTGCCAATGGCTTCCATCTTTTGGGCTTGCCGGAGCCTGGCTTCGAGTTTCTTTTTTTCTTTTTCCATTCGTTTGCGTTCGGTGATGTCATGTGCTGTACAGACCAGGTATTCGATATTCCCGTTGTTGTCCAATTTAGGTGTTCTTACAACATAGAATGCATGGGGCTCTCCTTTGCCGTTCTTCAACCACCGCTCGGTCCGGATCTGTCTTTTTCCCCGGAATACTTCTTTGTTGCAGGCAGCGCAAGCATTGGCTTCTTCTCTACTAAGTATGTCCCATATCTTTTTACCTTCCAGGTCCTCCTTTTTCATCCCCAAAAACTCAGCCATGGCCTTGTTCACGATGCCGTAGGTCTCCACATCCGTCAAATACCAGACTTGGGCCTCGATATTGTCGAGTAAGAGTGCCTGCTCTTCCGCCCTCTTTTGTTCCAATTGAAGCAGGAAACTCCGTGCGACTATTTGGATCAGCCCCCCCTCGTTCACCAATTCACCGCATATTCTGGCTGCCTCTTCGCTGGTGTAAATTTCTCTGTTTTCTAATGCTGAGTCGGCTATTTTTTTGTCAATGAGTTCTCTGGCTGTTTCTATTCCGACACTCTGGGCATAGGCGCCTATCAACTCATCCTTTTTTATTTGCACTGTAAACCTCTTTTGCTGTGCTGCTCGGCAGCAATAAGACCACAGAAGTACTGTTATGAAATCCGCTGAACTCCCCTGGATCCAGGCTGATTTCACCATACGTCTCCCAACCCAACACAGGAATAGCCGGAAATGTTTTTTTGAACCGGTCCACGGCCTCGGAGAACCTGTCACCCAACATCAATCGTCTGTGCGCACAATCAAAGACGACAATACCGGCAAATTCAGAATAACCTGCATTTTCCGCAGATTCCCTGGCGATGCCGGCGGCCTTTTCAAGCGCATTGATCTGGTTCTCCAGATTACCCCCGTCCATAATACGAAAAATTGCTCCTTGAACAATGCCGCACGTAAAATTGAGAGAGCCGTCTTCGTTCAGACTTTCAGGCCATCTTATCTTATATTGACCTTCTTTCCCTGTAGACAGACCAAGCATGTAATTAGTGAAGAACCATGCAATTTCTTTGGGCGTATGGAGTTGTTCCACATCTATACCCCTCTTTAGCGCGGCATGGGCTGTCTCTTTTTTCCATATCTCCCACGCCGGTCTGCCATCTATTTCATAAAGCACATTACCTTTAGTCCTGCTTGCCCTCAACTTTTTGCTCAGAGGGGTGTGTCCAGGTTTCACACCGGTAAATAAAGGCATTTTTGAGGCAAGAAGGCAGACGCTGAGCGCATTCGTAGACACTTTATCATCAGAAAAGACAAAGGTCTTCTCCATTTTAAAATCGTCTCCGGCCATGCCTCCTACAGCTTTGAGCTTGCGACCGGGAAGATATGAAGTCAATAAGGCAATTTCTTCTCCTACACCGGACAGACCATCAACCAGGATAATGGCAGTCAGATGGGGATAGCCTTCAAGCTTATGGCGGAGATCGGCTGCAACATTCCTCATTGCTGCCTCAGGTTCTTCTTTTACCCCTTTTGCCAGAGCAGTAAAGACCTTAATGTCGTCCGACGAGAGCAAACCAACGGCCACGCTTCCCGTTTCAATCCGTTCCTCAGTAAACTCTCCTGTGGAAGAAGCTCCGATCAGAGGCGCATTGTTCGTGGCTTTTCTCACAGTATCCACTACTTTCCTGTAGTCATACTCAGAAGAGGCATACACCATGGACAGATCAACTCGATCTCCTTCCAATTTCTCCTTTGCCATCATGACAGCTTTTTTAGCCGCCACAGCGCTTTCTTTGGCCTTACTCAACCCGGTCGCGAGTCTGGTTCCCATTGTAAAAAACTCCCCTTTTTGCTTCAGATTGATCTTGCCCTGCACGTTTTATCTGCGCATCCGTTCACGGTCTTTGGTTTTACTGATACAGATAGGAACTTGTTTTTGAGATAAATAAATATGACAAGAAGCGGATTGTGTGTCAAGACAAAAGACGGACAAGGCAGGACTGCGTCATTTAAGCTGATAAGGATTTTCTATAAAGAAGACCAACTTTCCAATTTCTATTTTCTAATTTCAACGTTCCGTGAATGCTTACTGTTTATGCAGGTTTTAGGTGCCAAGCGCTTCATTACAGGCTGTAATGTAGTAATTTGCTTCTTTAGAATCTTTAAATTTCAGAAAATAGGGGAG
>DAOUSD010000071.1 GCA_030627405.1 Deltaproteobacteria bacterium | reverse complement strand
TGTATAATTATTTATTAATCACCCATCGGGTGAAATGTTATTATTTAATAACATCTTGATATAGTTTGACTAATAGCTAAAAGCTAGTGGCTAATCGCTCATTTTAGGTTTTAGTAACTTCTCAAAAAGTTCAGCTAAAGAAATTTGGAGTTCGAAAATTTGAATAACTTTGACCTTATAAATACTCCTCTGTCAGGAATAAATCTTATTGAAGCAAGTGCAGGTACTGGAAAGACATATGCGATTACAGGGCTGTTTTTAAGGCTGATCCTTGAAAAGGGGCTGCTGGTTGATCAGATACTGGTTGTAACCTTTACAAAGGCTGCGACTGCTGAGCTGAAGGAAAAGATTCGCAATATATTGCTTCAGGCAAAAGAAGCATTTCAAACCGGCTCAAGTAACGACAGCTTTATTGATCATATTGTAAAAAAGGCCGAAGATCCTGCTTTCTGCATTCAGTTGATTGAAAATGCTCTTGTAGATTTTGATAAGGCATCGATTTTTACCATACACGGGTTTTGTCAGAGAATACTCCAGGAAAATGCTTTTGAAACAGGAAGCTTGTTCGATACAGAGCTTTTATCCGATCAGTTAAAATTGAACCAGGAGGTTGCTGATGATTTCTGGAGAAGACATTTTTATGATTTCCCCCTGGAATTTATAGCCTATTCTCTTAAGAAGCTGTCGGGTCCCGGGTATTTTTTAAACTTACTTGAAAAGATAAAATCCCCTGAAATAAAAATAATTCCTGATTTAAAAAAAGCTTCCTTAAAAAGCCTTGGCGTTTACAGGGATTGTCTTAAAAGTCTTAAAGATTCGTGGCCTGTTTCAAAAAAAGAAGTTGAAGAGCTGCTAAAATACCCTTCGCTTAAGGGCAATGTTTACAAAACCCTGACACCTGATGAACAAAATCCAAAACATACTAAAAGAGAGCTGAAAATTATTTCAATGTCCGGGGACATGGATCGTTTTGCTGACCCTGAGGGCATTGGATTTCCTTTATTTAAAGCATTTGAAAATTTTACAGCATCGAAACTCAAAAATTCAGTTAAAAAGAATCAAACTCCTCCTGATCACAAATTCTTTGATATATGCGACGAGCTCTATTCAAAAGCCGCTTTACTTGAAACCGAGATGGAAAACTATCTTGTTTTCTTAAAAGTCGAGTTCTTCAGGTTTGCAAAGTCTGAGCTTTCTGAAAGAAAAAGAGTTGAGAACATACAATTTTTTGATGATCTCCTCATAACGGTTAAAGAGGCTCTTGAAAGTAAAGGAGGAAAAGAACTCGAGAAAGTCATAAGGAAAAGATATAAAGCAGCGCTTGTTGATGAATTCCAGGATACAGATCCGGTTCAGTATGAAATATTCAAAAGGATCTTTTCTCCAGAGGACAGCATGCTTTTTATGATTGGTGATCCCAAACAGGCAATATACAGCTTTAGAGGCGCTGATATTTTTTCATACATGAAGGCTGCCGGCAGTGCTGAATTTAAATATACGCTGACTGAGAACTGGCGGTCTGAAGCCCGTCTTATAAAAGCGATAAACACCATTTTTTCCAGTGTAAATGAACCTTTTATATTTGATGAAATTCCTTTTGAAAAGGCAAATCCGGCAAAGTCCGACATAACCGATGAGCAAAGCACTTTTGCTCCATTAATATTGTGGTATGCGGGCTCTGATAACAAGAAACCCATAGCCGGAAATGATGCTGTGCTCATGATTGCCGAGGCTGTCACAGGCGAGATTGCGCGGCTTTTATCATCCGGTTATGGCTGTGAACACGATTGTTTTAGAGAAGGCGATATTGCCGTGCTTGTACGAACAAACGAACAGGCACGGATAATAAAAGAAAGTCTTTCCGCAAGAAGGATACATTCCGTTCTTTATAGTAATGAGAGCATTTTTGAGTCACAGGAAGCATTGGAGATAGAAAGAATTCTGTCGAGTATTTCGCAGCCGGGAAATGACAGATTACTTAGAGCCGCTCTGGTCACGGATATTATGGGTGTTCACGCTGAAGAACTCGATCCGGAAAATATTGATATTTTCTGGTGGGAGAAACAGATCGGCAAGTTCAATGAATACTATCAGCGATGGAATAGATTTGGTTTTATCAGGATGTTTCGCTTGTTTATGGTAAAGGAAAAGGCCAGAACCCGTCTTCTCTCATTTGTGGACGGGCAGAGACGGCTTACAAATGTTCTACATCTGGCGGAAATACTTCACGGGGAAGCTGCTGAGAAGGAATTGGGGATGACCGGTCTTTTAAAATGGCTTTCCGAACAGATAAGTTCTGCTTCAGACAGGGTGGAAGAATATCAGCTTCGCCTTGAAAGCGATGAAGATGCTGTAAAGATTGTGACTATTCATAAATGCAAGGGCCTTGAATACCGAATTGTTTTTTGTCCTTTTGTGTGGGGTGGATCCCTGCCGGCAAAAGGCAAGGAGTTTATCTTTCATGATAAAGATAAAAACAGAACGCCGACATTCGATCTTGACTATGGTAGAGATAACTCTAACATCATCCTTGCTCAAAATGAACTTCTGGCGGAGAATTTAAGGCTGCTTTATGTTGCTTTAACAAGAGCGAAAACCAGATGCTATCTTGCATGGGGCAACATAAAAAATGCTGATACATCTGCTCTGGCTTATCTTTTTCATTATAAGGACTTTGACGAAAAATTTGATTATCAATATGATATTGTCGGGTCTTTGAAAGAGAAATTTATGTCCAAAACAGATCATGAAATTTTAAGTGATTTAAAGGAACTTGTAAGCAAGTCGGATGGAAGCATCAAGCTTGATCTCATGCCTTTTAATAATGATAATATAGTGCATCAATTAATAAAGAAGGATGAAGAAGAAGAACTTATATGCCGGAAATTTTCAGGAAAGATAGATACAGCATGGGGGATTTCAAGCTTTTCATCGCTTACATCCGGCAAGTTTGCGCCTGAAGAACTTCCTGACCGTGATTCAGCCGGAGTGGATATTGATACTCATGCCGGGCATTTTATTCAGGAAGAACCGGCTATTCAAAAACCGTTTGGGAGGGAAGATATATTTTCTTTTCCAAGAGGACCGAGGGCGGGTATATTTTTTCATGATATTTTTGAACATCTTGATTTTGCATCAAAAGATCCGGGGCATCAAGAAAAACTGGTAAAAGACAAATTAAAAGAATACAGCTTTGAGCAGTCATGGCTGGAGACTGTTTGCAATATGATAAAAAATGTTCTTTCAGTATCTCTTGAAAGTAAAGGTGAAGAAGTTATTCTCTCTTCTGTTAAATGCGATAAAAGAATAAATGAAATGGAATTTTATTTTCCTTTAAATTATATTGCTCCACAAAAACTGAAAAAAATTTTCAGCGATAATGTGGGTATTGATATATCCTCCGGCTTTTCAAGCCAGATAGAAAAACTTTATTTTTCGCCTTCAGAAGGCTTTATGAAAGGGTATATTGATACGATATTCCAGCATAACGGCAGATTTTATATTATTGACTGGAAATCAAATTTTCTGGGTACAGGCATTAAAGACTATGCACAAGATTTATTAAGAGAAACCATAAAATCTAATTATTATAATTTGCAGTATTATATATATACTCTTGCTCTTCATCAGTACTTGAGATGGCGGATGCCGAATTACAGATATGAAAATGATTTCGGCGGTGTATTTTATGTTTTTATAAGAGGGGTGGACAGCAATTCAGGGCCGGAATTTGGGATTTTTAATGATGTGCCGGAAAGCAGATTTATTGAGAAGCTTGGGAAGGTGCTTATCCCTGACTTTGTAACTACAGGTGGATAGACTGAAGGCTGAAGACTGAAGGGTTAATATGCTGAAGCCTGTCAGGGAGCTTCAGCATCAGGTATAATACATTCAAACCATGAAAAACTCACGCATAAGATATTGTAAAGAAAGAACTTGCCGTGAAAGAAAACAATAGCAACGGTTGCAATGCCCTTAATAAACAATAACAACATCGTACCCCAGGTTCTTTCTTAACAATATCTACGCTCAAACAGTTTCCTGCTTTGAATGTATCATACCTGAAGCTTACGCACAGACGGTTTTTTTTATTATGTCAAAATGGTTCGCTTGAATACAGCTAATATGCGAATAAACAAACGAAAATATATTTTTAAAGCACCTATAAGTCAAAGGACGGCAAAGTAAAAAGCTTCACTTTCAAGGCACGCAAATCCTGAGGAGAGAGGCGTACTTATAGCTACGCCGCAATGACGAAGGATGTAGCGCAACGCAGAAAATGGATTTTTTACTAAGCCGTCATTTCATTATGAATAAAAACAACTTATCAAGATTACATCAAGCCGGCATACTAACCGATATAGACATTCATTTCGCAAGGTTTATGGCGAACCTTGCGGACGGCAAATATCAGGAAGTATTTTTTGGAGCGGCTCTTGTAAGCAATGTTACAGGCAAGGGGGATGTGTGTCTTGACCTTGCATCATTTGCCGGGAGGATGCTGCTTGAAAAAGATGATGGAATGGATGCCGTTATATGTCCGGGGCTTTCTGTTTGGGTGGACAATTTGATGTCAACCGCGATTGTCGGAAGACCGGGAGACCTTTGCCCTCTTATACTTGATGAGGGAAACAGGCTTTATCTTTATCGCTACTGGGAGTATGAAAAAAAACTTTCTGATTCTATAAAGGAACGTACCAAAGAAGATATCAGCGGCTTAAATTTATCGCTTATAAAAGACAGCATAAAGAGGCTTTTCCCTGAAAGAATAGATGGTGATATTAACCGGCAAAAGGTTGCGGCCATAACTTCGGCTTTTAAGAAGTTCTGCGTTATTTCCGGCGGGCCGGGAACAGGCAAAACCACAACTGTTGCAAAGATCCTGGCGCTTTTATTAGAGCAGGCAGGTAAAGAAGAAAACCTTAGAATTTTTCTTGCTGCTCCAACAGGAAAAGCTGCGGCAAGGTTAAGTGAATCAATCAGAAGCATTAAAGAAAAGCTTGATTGCAAAGATTATATCAAATCAGCCATACCAGAGGAAACTTTTACAATTCACAGAATGCTGAAAACTATTATTGGTTCTCCTTTTTTTCGTCATAATTCTGAAAATCCCCTTTCTGCCGATATTGTTGTGGTAGATGAAGCCTCGATGGTTGACCTGCCTTTAATGTCAAAACTCATACAGGCAGTCCCTGTTAATACAAGACTGATACTAATAGGAGACAGCGATCAACTGGCATCCGTGGATCCCGGTTCAGTGCTTGGCGACATCTGCGGCAACAGCCATGTCCGCGGATTTACAGCAAATTTTATTAATAAAGTTAAAGAATTGACAGATGAAAAATTTACGGATTCCATCAAAGAATATAAAGACATTAAGGTTTTACATGACTGCATTGTTCTTTTGAAAAAAAATTATAGATTTGCTGACGGCAGTGGAATCGGCGGATTAAGTCATGCTGTTAAGCTCGGGAACATTAATAAGGCTTTATTCCTGCTGAAAAATAAGAACGACAGAAGTATAATATTTGAAGAAATACTGTCGGCTGATAATTTCAAACGAATTCTTGCGGATAAAGTTATTGAGGTTTATTCAGAATATCTCAAAACTGATGATCCTGGCAGAGCCCTTGAACTTTTTAATCGCTTTAAAATATTGTGTGCTGTAAAAATAGGGCAATTCGGAGTCTATGCAGTAAATGCAATTATCGAACAGATATTGAGCCGTGAAAATCTGATACAAACTGAAAATTTATGGTATAGAGGCAGGCCGGTTCTAATAACCAGCAACGACTATAAACTCGGCCTTTTTAACGGAGATATCGGCATAACCATGCCGATTCCAGACTCTGACAGCAATGATATGCATGTATTTTTTCCTGGAACTTCCGGAGAATTGAGACAATTTCTGCCTTACGGATTACCCCGGCATGAAACGGTTTATGCGATGACTGTTCACAAGAGCCAGGGATCTGAGTTTGAAAACGTTTATCTTATTTTGCCGGATAAAGATTATTCCGTACTTTCAAGAGAACTTATTTACACAGCTATTACAAGGGCCGGCCAGAGTGTAACAATATTGGGTAAAGAAGAAGTCTTAAGAACTTCGATATCGAGGGTAATTAAGCGCAAGTCCGGTCTTAATGATTCTCTTTGGGGAAAAAATTTATGACACAGGAGTCCGAACTGTAGTTGATTCCATTTTTAAAAACTGGCTTATTAAGATGAGTATGTAGTGCCTGAACGAAAACAAAGAAAGCAATCTCAAAAGCAGGAGGAATCTGTAAAATTGGATACAACAGAAATGCTAAACAAGATGTGTCATCTTGAGTTGACCGCTGTGGACATTAAGGCTCTGTGTAAAAGCCGGGGTTTTACTTCTAAGGAGGCCAATTCCAAAAATCTTCTTGAAAGCTTTTTCTTGTCTGAAACAGGGATAGCCAATGCTCTCGGCGGCCTGACAAGGGATGAGGTTATTCTGCTTCATCTGATGAAATTGACCCCTGTAACTGTGGATACGGCATTTTTTGATCGCATTTATGGTACTGAAGGCAGCCATAGTAAATGGCGTTTTGGAACCTTTAATCAAAAATATAAGGATATTTTCAAGCAGATAAAAACATCTCTTATTCGCAAGGGAGTAATTCTTTTTGCCGAAGAGCATGAAACCTGGGGAAAAAACACAAAGCTGGAAAGACTGCAATTTAGATTTCCGGAAGAATTTCATCGCTTTCTTCCTCTTCCCTTTGGTCCGGCCAGAAGCATTCCAGGCTCTGGTAATTTCAACCAGACCGTTGTTAGAGACAAATTGATGGAAATATTAAATTGCCATACATTTGTATCTGAAACAAATGGAGCAAAGCACAGCCTGAGCATTAAGGATGGAGAATTACGTATGGGCGGCAATGAGTTCCGGGCCGGATACCTGCTGGAATGGCAAAGAGATATGTGGGCTTTGGCCTTAAAAGAAGAGAAAAGCCATAAAAAAGCCGGGCAAGGTTCTGTATCTCCAACCAAAGCCGCAGCCTATGCCTTTTCTCTGCTTATGCCCGGAGAATGGATACTGCCTGATGAACTCTCATTACTTTTTAAGATTTTTTGCTATGACATGGACCAGCCCGATCCCGAAAAGGTTTGCCATGCCGGCTGGAAACAGGGGTGTTTGGCCAGACAAACGCTTGCCGGAAAAATATATTATGCTCTGCCGGAAGATAATACTGATGTTGGAGCCCAAATGGATCCCGGCCGGTTCTTGAAAAAAACCAATGACGGCGT
>DAOUSD010000096.1 GCA_030627405.1 Deltaproteobacteria bacterium | reverse complement strand
GAAAAGGGATGGAAATGAGAGATTTTAGAGAACTTAATCAACAGGTCAATGAGGTAAAGAGGATGTTGAACAGTTTTATCCAAAAGCTAACCGCTAATGGCTAAAAGCTAACCGCACAGGTCGAAAACTTTACGCGAAGTAAAATGAACAACAGAAGTCAGATGGCTGGCTGTTTCGCCCTTTGGTATTCCCCATTTCCGCAGGGTTTCAATATAGAATCCAGCGCGTTCTCTCTTTTTCCTGGAAACCTTATGCTTGCCGTCAGCACCGGTTAGTTCCGTCCATGGCATGTCCCAGCTCCTGTTTAAATACTCACCTGCCAGGCCGCAATGATCTATTGAATAGAAACATTGAATAAAATCTTGAAGCCAGTTATCTTTTTTTATATAGCAATCATCCTGCATAAAAAGGTAATTTACATATTGCGGAAGAAGCCGCCACGCATAATCCCAGGCTCCAAGATTAAAACCGGTATTTTCACGAACAAAAATCTTTGTAAAACTGTTTAAAACATTCGGTGGCGCTTGATAGGATTCGCCATTGGCGCAAAGGTAAAGATCATGGGGGCTCCGGCATTATATCGTTTCAAGGAATCAACAAGGCTGCAAAGATAATCAGAAGGATTGCCGATCCAGGTCGAGACAACAACCGCAGTATCAGGAATACTTGGTTCTACTTCATTCAATCTAATTGTCCTTCTAATTGTCCTTTTATCCCAGAGAATTTAGAGACTCAGACATTTTTCTGAAAGTCTCATCAACAGAAAAATGCTCAATAACGCGTTTTTGTCCGGCCTTACCCATAGAATGCCTGAGTTCAGAATCGTGAAACAGCCTTTCTATTGCTGTCTTCCAGTCTCCGGCCTTTTCGGCAAGAAAACCGGTTACACCTTGCTGAACGATTTCACGATTAACTCCTGCCGGTGAAGAAACAACGGGCAACCCGGCAGCCATGTACTGTAATACTTTAAGCCCGCACTTACCTTTGGTCCAGGGATCATCAGGCATAGGCGCAATGCCGACATGAGCTGATGCCAGCGCTTCAGCCTCCACTTCCTCACTCCAGGGCACAGCGACAGTTTTCAGGCGTTTAGTCGGCAGATCAAAATCAGCCACGATTTTAAGGCGCAGGTTGGGTATAATCTCTGATAAAGATTCAAGTAAAGGAAGACTTTCCTTAAGATATTTTTGTGTAGAACGGCTGCCAATCCAGACAAGGTCAAAATAATCAGAGTCTTTCTCTACCTCAAGCAGGTATTTGCGATAATCCAGAGAAGTAGGCAAAATCTTTACCGCTTCATTATATTGCCTTGCTCTGTCAGCAAGATAAAGATTTCCCGCCCAGACCTGCTCGCAATTACTTATTACTTTCTCAAAGCTCATTTGACGAGATTTCGAAGGTTCTCCGTCACTCCTGCAAAAAACTGCATCATCAAGGTCGAATACAAGATTTTTCGAACACAGCCTTAGCAGACGCAGAAATGACAAGCCGAAGGTCTTCCGAAGAATAACTACAACTTCTGCCTGGTTAGCTATGCCAAGCAACTTAATGCGAGGGAGAATACCGTGAGCTGTTATGTGCAATGGTTCCCAGCCATTAGATCTCAGGGGTTCAAAATAGGAAAGCGCTCTATAACGAGTGGATGCCGAGTTTTCCCCTTTTGATATAAACAGGATTTGCTTATCTTTCAATCAATCCCCTTTGTCTTCTTTCTTTTCTTACGGCCATCATCTTTTCAGTATGTCTCTTTATTCTCGCTGTTTTTCTCTTTATCCAGAGCCATTGTAACCAGCCCCATAAATTAAGTTTCTTTGCACCTTTGTAAGATAATAAAAGGGGAATTCTATCTTTTTTGTCAAAAATACCCTCGGGTAATGTGTAGTTCAATTCTGCAAGGCTCTTGACTATCCACCGAAAGCGAAAAAAGGGACTTCTATCTACCCTCTGAAGGTCAAAAAGAGCTATATCGGGAGCATCGGATTTGTCTTTATAATAAAGCAGTATATGAGTGGCATTGAAATCACGGTGATTGAAACCTTTCTCATGCATCCTTCCGGCAAAAATACCGATCCCGTTAATCAAATTTCTTTTTCTGTCACTATGGTTTTTCCCCATAAAAAATTCAGGATTGTCTCTCAGCATATACTCAAGAGAAATAAAGGGAGAAAAATCTTCTGTTATGAGAAAAGATTGTACCCAACCAAACTTAACGAACCTTTCCCCGGCAGCAACAGGTGAAACTGTTCCAAGCCCGCCTTCACGGAAATCGCATATATTTTCAAATTCTCTTTTGCCTTCAGACAAAACCGGTTTAGGAGAAAATAAAGCAAGAATTCTTTTTATCCCTACAAATTCTGTATTGTGACGTTTTAAATAAAAGTATTTTTTGCCGCTATCGGTTTGAATTTCAAAACGTATCACAGACCTTGCTTTTATTTTTTTTATGGTTTCGCCGTCCTGATATTTCCAGACAGACTCAAAAGAATCAAAATGCACATCATCCAATACTTCCAGATAATCTTTATTAAATATCAGATGATCTTTTTTTATGCATTCAATCTGCAAAGAAAAGTTCTTCATACTTAGCCCTTAGCTCTGACTCTTTCGTAAAGTTTTAGTACTTTCGTTACATGTTTTTCCATTGTAAAACATGCTGCCTTTGCAGCCGCATTATCTCCCATCCTTGTCCTGTTCGATAGCGGCTCAAGGGCTTTTATCCCGGCGGCTAATTCATCTGCCCTTTGTGTTTTAAGTATATAACCATTTTCATTATCACTGATAAGGTCTGCTGCCCCATTAGAATCGGTAGTAATTACAGGCAAGCCACAGGCCATCGCTTCAAGACAAACATTTGCAAAGGCGTCATAAAGCGTAGGTAAAACAAATATATCACTACCGGCATAATATTTTTCTATATTACTTTTGAGCCCAAGAAATAAAATCTGTTCGCTCAGGCCATTGTTATTAGCCCATCTCCGGTATGTTCTTTGGTTATCTGCTCCTATGACAAAAAGCCTGATTTTATTATTTTTCAAAAAAGACATGGCTTCTAAAACCAAATCAAGCCTTTTTAGCTTAAAATTATTTGATACAAAGATAAGGACTAATTCTTCTTTTTTTATGCCGTACTTTTCCCTTAAAGAACTTCTGAACTTCTCTTTTACCTTGGGATTAAATCTTGATGTATCCACCCCATTGTAAATTACAACTATGTTTTCAGGATCCACCCTGTAATGCTCAACAATATTTCTTTTGACAAGCTCGGAATTAGTCATGACGATTTTACACCCTTTATCCACAAATATTCTGTGTTCCAAATAACTCAGAGCTATCCGTCTGGGACCAATCTTTTTAATAAAACGAACAACAGGGTGGGGATATTGTTGCTCCATCTGGACAGGATTAATGCCATCCGAAACCCTGAATATGTCCTGATAAAAAATTCTTTCCATGCTGTGAATTATATCGAATTTCATTTTCGATAGAGCCCGGTTTGCAAAAAAGGCAAAGGAGAGATTCTTGGCAGGAGAAGATAGGCGAAGCAACGGCACACGATGAATAATGACACCTGATTCCTCCTGCCAGCTATTGGCAAAGATATGGACCTCGTGGCCGGCGCGAACCAATTCGCGGCTTAAAAAATATGTATATCTTTCAAGACCACCCTCTTGCAGAGAATATTTTTTACATACAAGTGCGACTTTCATGTTTTATCTCGTATGATATTAAAAACCTTATCAACTGTGAGGTTGTTTCCAGTCATCACATGGTTTCCTCCTGTCCCATTTACCACGGCAGCTTCAAACCACTTCTGAGCGAAAGTAGTCTTTCACGCCTGTCTTGGACCGGTCAGGACTTTGTTTTCCGATAATTCATAAACATTTTTCTTGATTCTAATATTATGTATAATGTGCAGGATACTAAGAGTATTTTAATCCAATCAAATAATCCAATAGGAACTATTTTAAAGGCAACATTTAATGGTGTATAAAGTACAGCAAGCTGCATTAATACTGAAATAATTACCGAACCGATTAGAAATCTGCTTGTTTCAATATTAATTTTGAAATTTTTTGCCCGGTATGTCAGCACATTAAATAATTGGAACATAATTAGCGTTATAAAAGCGATTGACCTTGCCTTGTCAGTTTCGACTCCGTAACTATAAAACATGAAAAGTGTTCCTGTTCCCATTACAAAGCCAACTATCAAAATATTTTGAATAACCTCTTTAGAGATTATATTTTCCTTTCTTTTTCTTGGTGGTTTTTTCATAATATCTTTGCTGAAGGGATCTAATCCTAATGCTAATCCCGGCAGGCCGTCTGTTAATAAATTCACCCATAATATCTGAATGGCTATTAAAGGGAGGGGCCAGCCAACAAGTATTGCCAGGAAAATAACAAGTATTTCTCCTAAATTTGAAGAAAGAGTATATTGGACAAATTGTTTAATGCTGTTATAAATACCTCTTCCTTCTTCAACTGCATTTACAATTGAGGCAAAATTATCGTCTGTTAACACCATGTCAGAAGCTTCCTTGGCAACATCTGTTCCTGTAATGCCCATCGCAATACCAATATCAGCTTTTTTAAGAGCAGGGGCATCATTAACACCATCACCAGTCATGGCAACAATATGGCCTTTCTTTTTTAAAGCATTTAATATTCTCACTTTATGTTCCGGACTCACTCTTGCATAAATTACTATGTCTTCTATTATGCTATCCAGTTTTTCATCACTTGATTGATCTAACTCATCTCCGCTTAATGCTTTATCACCTTCTTTAAATAAGCCCAATTCTTTAGCTATTGCAACTGCAGTTAATTTATGATCTCCAGTGATTACAACAATTTCAATGCCTGCAGTTTTACATTTTACAATCGCTTCTTTAACTTCCTCTCTTGGAGGATCAAGCATCGCCTGTAACCCAACAAAAATTAAATCCTTCTCCACTTCTTCCGGCGTTGACTTATACTTTTCAGCTAATGGTTTATATGCAAAACCTAAAACTCTCAGGACTTTATTAGCCATATCCTGATTAATGTTCAGGATTCTTTTTTTGTCTTCTCCAGTTATTTTTTTTACCTTGCCATTAATATTGATGTATTTGCATTTAGTCAGGATTACATCCGGCGCTCCCTTAACATAGGCAGCATTTTCTTTATTGATTTTATGAATTGTTGTCATACATTTTCTTTCAGAATCAAATGGAATCTCATCTATCCTTGGAAAATGTTTTTCTAACTCACTCCCCGGAATCTTCCAGATCAACATTGACACATTTTTAACTACCTGATGTTATTAAATGTTATTTTTTTAGTGTAGTAACAATTGAGACTAACAAGCTTCTTAAGGGTCTCATTCGACCATCAAAAATGGTGAAAAAATGGCATTTTCTACACTTTTTGTAGATTTTGAGTGGTTTTTGTACTTCTAAAGCTATATTTTGAAGCAGTTTTAGTGGCTAAATCGGTCAATTGTCACTACACTAAAAAATTTTTGATCAATTAAATCAATAAGTTATTTTTTGCAAAATCCCGATCGGGAAGACTTAGGACTCCCTTTAAAACCTGCTTTGATAGCTGAAACAAGCAATGCCCCTTCAGTTTGATCTCCAAATATTTCCCATTTATTATTATTATTCAACCTGGAGTCATTGCATAAGGTGCCAATTCTTAATAAGAATTCAATATTTTTTGTGTCTAATACTTCACTGTCTGTGTGAATAAACTTACCTTCCGGGCCATACCCCTCGCCGGCAACTTTAATCAAAGCATTATTGGCGTAAATTTCCCTTACAGTCATTTCATTTTTTGTTAAAGTTCCTGTTTTATCAGAGCAAATATAATTAGTGCAACCAAGGGTTTCAACTGCAGGAAGCTGCCTGATCAAAGCATTTCTTTTTGCCATCCTCTTAACTCCAAGAGCTAAAGAAATCGTGACAACGGCAGGCAAACCCTCTGGAATTGCCGCTACAGCCAAAGCAACAGCAGCCAGAAACATTTCGCTTGCATAAGCAGTTTCAATTAAACCTATCGTTAAATATTGCCTTAAAACACCGACTCCAAAAACAACAGCACAAATTCCAATTGTAACAACTCCAAGCCATTTACCAAACTGCTTCAACTTTTCTTGCAAAGGTGTGAGTTTTTCCTTTACCTCCTGAACCATTTCCGCAATTTTGCCTATTTCTGTGTTCATACCTGTATCAGTTATCACTGCCTTTGCATGGCCTTTTGTTATAATTGTTCCCATAAAAACCATGTTCTCTTGATCTGTTACTTGTGTGCCTTCTTTAAGGGAGCCAATAATTTTTTGTTGATGGAACAGACTCGCCTGTTAATGATGCTTCATCTACTTGAAATACGGCAATCTGAATCAACCTTGCATCAGCAGGAACTTTACTTCCTGTTTCTAATAGAATTATATCGCCGGGAACCAATTCTTTAGAATTTATCTCTATTTCCTGTCCATTCCTAATAACTTTCGCTTTTAATGCAGTTAATTTTCTTAATGCTTCAATAGCCTGCTCTGCTTTATATTCCTGAACAAAACCAAACACACCGTTAAGAACTACTATTATTGAAATAACAATTGCATCTAATCTTTCTCCAATTAACAAAGAAATAACAATAGCAGCTAAAAGAATTAGTATCGTTCAAAAGTGTTTACATGGGGATTTTTTATGATTTCTTCATTGCTCAAATACAACTGTTGTTAATGTCTACGGCACAGCAGAAAAGT
>DAOUSD010000152.1 GCA_030627405.1 Deltaproteobacteria bacterium | reverse complement strand
ATTTCGGACCCGCATGATTGATGGTGTGGGGTGGGAGAGAAAAAAATCTCCCTTACCCGATTATACGATTTATCTTAGTTTTTTGGTTTGACACTGTAAATTTTAAAAGTTAAAATAACAACTAAAGCAATGGAGGTCAATTATGATCAACTATACCGCTAAATATACAAAAATTGATTCAGGCTATATGGGCCAGCTGGTCGATTGGCCAGAAGTCATAACTGAGGGTAAAAACCTCGAAGAATGTCGAACTATGCTTAAAGACGCACTTCATGAAATGGTTCTTGCGTACAAGGAACTTGGTAAAAATATTCCGCTTGGAAATGCTTTAATTGAGCAGCTACCCGTTGAGGTCGAATATGTCAGTCAAACGGCGTGATCTCATTCGCTATTTTGAAATAAACAAGTATTATTTGCTCAGAGAAGGAAGCAATCATTCTATTTATTACAATGGTTCCAAAGCCATACCAGTAAAAAGACATAGACAGTTTGACAGAATAACAGCAAATCAGCTTTGTAAGCAAGCTGGATTAAAACCCAAATTTTGAATTGATTATCAATCCTTCAACATATTTCTTCCCATTTATTATTATCTATTCTGTTTCCGCATCTCAAATAATAAACGTAGAACGCCACAGGGATATCCTTCAGTCTTCAACCTAAATACCTGAGTAGTTACGAAATTATTATATTAATCGAGGGATCATAGCCTTTGAACCATTTATTTTAGCCTGTGCCAGGAGTGAAAGTGAGGAAATCGGATTTATTGGGACAAGCTTCAAAGGGTTTACTTTCATATGTTTGCACAGGGCATAGATTGTCTCTGCCAGATTGTTGCAGCCGTGGCTCATGGTCACATTCTTTTTGCCGAGCTTGTTGAATAACATAAGTCCATGGTCTTGAATTGCGCAACTTCCCGCTATGTGGACTCGTCCTTTTAAAAGCTCAATCTCTTTATGATCAATTCCCTTCCCCATAAGGATAGTGAAATCACCCTTGCCGTCATAATCGCGAAAAAGCACTTCTACTAAAGTTTCTGTATTTCTTTTACATCCTTCCGGACAGCATCGTTCCTTTCCTCTGATTATCGAAAGGTCTGGAGGAAAGTCTTCTAAAAGCTCATGGGTAAGCTTTTTTTTTCGTTCATTAAAAAGCTTATTATTGATAATCTCAATGCACCGGATATCCCCTATGCCGATTTCCAATTCTTTGCAAAGTCTCAAATGTTTGACATCATCAACAGTATATCCAATCAAGTCTGCACCAACCACATCAACCGCAAGGGGATCTTTGCCGGATATGAGAAGGTTCATTGGAACAATGCACTTATCTGTATTTGCAACTGCAATATAATGACCATGATTGGTAGCTACCATGCCGTCCACAAGCACAAAATCCGGTCTTAAGACCCGATAAATGTCTGCAAATTTTTGATGAATGCGATAATTATGGTCTGCAATCCTGCTTTTTTGGTGGACAAATCCGAACTGGTTTTTAATGGACAAAGTTACCTGACTCATGGAATGGGTTTTTAGCTTTGGTAAAGACACATAAAGGTTTTCATTTCTATTCATGATGAGGTTTTCAAATATAAATTCTGAAATGTCGATAAAGCATTCCAGACTTTCGAGAAAGATCGGAATGGATTTTGTTTCATCAAGATATACGGGTATAGCACCGGTTTCTTCACAAACCGAGGTAATACCCGTCACCTTAAAGACCAAACGGGTGAAATTGCCCTGCGTGCAGTTTTCAATAATATAGATATTATTTGCCCCGTTTTCTTTGAAGTAAATAATGCTTTCTCGAATAATATCGATATTTGTATAAGCGTGCTGCCGAAGATCCACAGCATTAACTTTTATAAATACATTTTTACTCGATTTTAAAAGCGCTGCAGCGCCGCCAAAATAATCAAAAGATTGTCTGACTGCATCTGAAAGACTGCTTTTAGTATCTGTTAAAAATACTTCCGTTGTTTTTTTCATATGCCCCATTTTTGTTGATATCCTGCGTTTGATTCATCTCGCTTGACCTAAGGGCTCGCGCAGGTAAGCGTAGACTCCGAAAATAATTTTACACTTTAGACGCTGGCTTTATTAATGAAACTCTGTGGAAAATAATTTTCCGTTTTTTTGGATTTTAAGATAAGAGCCGTTATCTGCATTTGGAACTTTAGCTATATCATCTAATTCAATTTTATTAAAATGCATATAAATAATTTTTATTGTTATCCAGTGAGACACAATAAGAACCCTTCCACCTGCGTTTTCTTTAAAAATTCTGTATATTTCCGGGATAGCTCGATTTTGAAGTTCATAATAAGTTTCGCCTGAGGAGGGTGAATATCGTGTAGGGAACTTCCAGAAATTGTTAAATTGCTCTGAGTCTAATTCTTTTGCTTCAGCAAAAGTTTTTCCTTCCCATTCGCCTAAACCAATCTCATTTAAGGAGGCTCGTTCGATTAATGGTACCTCTGAATTTTCTAATATTATCCTGGCCGTTTCTTTTGCTCTTTCTAATGTGCTTGTATATGCGGCACTAATCGTTTTACGGATTAGTTTTTTTCTTAAAATTTCAACTTGCTCCCTTCCTTTCTCTGTTAAAGGCGAATTCTTATGCCCCTGCATACGACTATCTATATTCCAAATCGTTTCTCCGTGCCGCACTAAATATAGTTTAGTTTCTATTTTTTCCTCCTTCTGCAGGATATACCCTGTGCAGATAACGATCTTGTTTCTTTCGAAAATTCTAAACCAACCCAAGGCCGAGTGCAACGGAAAGCAACAACAGCATAATGCCGACAAAGATCTGTATGAACCGCATGGTAATTTTACCAAGGAGCCGGGAACCGATAAATGCTCCAAGAAATGCGGCGAGTGATCCGGCAATTACAAGACCGATCCCTCCCTGGCTTTTCAAAACTGCAAAATCTCTGGAAAAGAAGGTTGAACCGTAAATGATGAGGCGGGATACGTCAACTACAATTGCTGAAATGACCATGGTTCCGATAAAGGCATTTTTTTCGAGCCCTGTACGAATCAGAAAGGCGGTTCTAAGTGCGCCCTGGTGGCCCGACAACCCGCCAAAGAATCCGGAAACAGCTCCTCTCCAAAGGGAATGAATTTGGGGTCAAAGGCAAGTTTCTCAAAGCCTGGAACCAGCTCAAAAATAGCGAAAATTAAAATCATGCCTGCAATAACCAGTTTGACAACGCTTATGGTACAGATTCTACCGGCAAGGGTATAACTGGTAATTGGCTGAACAGTACTCATATATGTGAGCAGCAAGGCACCGGCTGCTGCGAAAATTGCAGCAGGAAGGGCAAATCTCATCACAATTCGAAAGTCAGCTTTTTTCCCGAACAGCCCTGCCTTGAATATATTATTAGACAGGTGAACTATGGCTGTAGCGGCAACGGCAACTTCAACCGGGAAAAAAATGGCAAATGCCGGCATTAAAAGCGTTCCCAAGCCAAAGCCTGAAAAAAGAGTCAGGCCTGAAACAGCCAGTGCTACCGTACAGATAATCAGGTAACTCATTTTTTTTCAACTATACCTCGGAAGGTTATAAATTGCGTTTTTTTTCGGTGAGCAATGAGCATCAAGAGCAAGGCACGAAGGCGCGGAATAGCAGGCTATTGCAAGTCTGAGCAACACAGCTATTGGTGTTCATGGCCGGCAAAAAAACCGCAACTTGTGGCCTTTCGAGGTATAACATTAAATGCGTTTCCCCCGTATTGCCGATTTATCACTCTGACAAAGGTGTTTGACAGTTTTATCTTGTTGGCATAATATACCAACAATGAAAGTGAAGTTAAACAGACATGATAAGGAACGTGGACGAATTAACTTCCACAAGTAGGCGCATAGATTTGGGTCAAATTTGACTGAAAAAGTATGATGCCGGCAAAGGCGAAACCATACCCACCCTGCAAGATGTTATGGATTCGATAGATGGTAAGATAAAGCTGGTTATTGAGTTAAAGGAAAAAGGTACGGAAAGATTTGTTGTTGAACAGATAAGGAGAAACGGGCTTGAAGACAATGTATGTGTTATTTCTTTCTGGCACAGGCTTATAAAAAATGTTAAAGAAATAGATAGCGGTATTAAAACAGGCGTACTTCTTGTCGGCTGTCCTGCTGACACAAGTATTGCAGGCCAGGCATTTGCTGATGTGCTGGTTATGAAATATACCTTTGTTGACGCAGAATTTGTTGAATTGTCTCATAAGAAGGATTTGAAGATTTTTATATGGAACATTGATGATCCGGATCTTATCAAGCCTTTTGCTGATATGAGGGTTGATGGCATTGGAAGCAATAACCCAGGCATACTGGTGGACTACTTCAGGCGGTCAGGGAATAATCTCATAATATGAAGCCTCACATCATAATAGTTGTTTTTACGTTGCTTTCCGGCTTCTCATGGGTTGTACTTTCCTATGATCGTTATGCTAAGCTTAAGGGCTGGCCTGTCAGCAGGTGGTATGAAAAAAATACTTCCCTGATAAAGATTGCCGGCTTTATTTCGTTGCCGGGTTCAGCACTCGCTTCTACATACCTGGCTCAGTGGTGGAGTGCATTTATAGTACTTATTGTTGGTTTCTGCATAGCTCAGTTAATGACAAGTTTATTTAAGAAGAATGCGCAATACATAGCATTAGCAGGTGTTCCGATCCTTTTTTTTATAAGCATATTAATTTTACACAATATTTAAACCTATAGGTTGCTCAAGCCGGCCGGGATAATGAGAAAATATCAAAAAATTTATGAGGCAAGAAAATTGCTGGAATTGCCGGAGCGGGCAACAATGGATGAAATTAAAGCCGGCTATAGAAGTCTCATCAAAAAATGGCATCCGGATAAGCGTAATGCACCAAACAAAGAATGTACCGAAATGACTGACAGAATTATTAATGCATATAGAACTATCTTTGATTATTGCGAATCCTATAAATACTCCTTTAGTGAAAAAGAAGTTAAAAATTATCTTTCAGATGAGGAATGGTGGTTTGAACGCTTTGGCGATGACCCTTTGTGGGGGAAAAAGGCAGGAGAGAAATAAAGCTATGAGAAGAAATATTGAACATGTTGGTTGGGGAAAGTTAACCTATGAGATAAGGGCAATAGTTGCTGTTGCCCAGGAACTTAAAAACATGGGGGTTGATATTACCTGGGAAAACATAGGCGATCCTATTCAAAAAGGGGAAAAAATACCCCAGTGGATAAAGGATGCCATAATAAAGCTGGTATCAGATGATATAACTTATGGTTATGTAGCTACTCAGGGAGTTTTAGAGACTCGTGAGTTCCTTGCAAAGCGTGTGAATAAGCGCGGCAGTTATCAGGTAACGGCAAATGATATTATTTTCTTCAATGGCCTTGGTGACGCTGTTGCCAAAATAT
>DAOUSD010000320.1 GCA_030627405.1 Deltaproteobacteria bacterium | reverse complement strand
TTATGGCGATATATATCACCAGCAGGAGATCGAGCAGTCAACATATAATTTTGAGCTGGCGGATGTTGATATGCTGCTTGATCTTTTCAATAAGTATGAGGCCGAAGCTAAACGTATTATTAAAGAAAAACTCGTTATTCCTGCCTACGAATACTGCTTAAAATGTTCACATACCTTTAATATACTTGATGCTCGCGGAGCAATAAGCGTTACAGAAAGAACCGGTTATATTGCACGTATTAGAAACCTTGCAAGAGCTTGTGCAGAACAATATCTGGCACAAAGAGAAGCCAAGGGGTTTCCGATGTTGAAAAAGAAAAATAGAGGCGGATATGGACAGTCTATTACTTGAAATAGGTACTGAAGAAATTCCTGCGGGTTATATAGAGCCGGCATTGAATGCATTGTCAGCTATGCTTTTAAAGAAGTTGGCGGATGGACGTATAGAACATGGAAGTGCTGAGATTTTTGGAACACCAAGAAGACTTGCTCTTGAAGTAAAAAATGTTTCAGACAGGCAGAGACCTCTTACAACTGAGGTGACAGGGCCTCCCGCAAGTATAGGATTTGACAAACAGGGAATCCCCACCATAGCGGCAGAAAAATTTGCTGAGAAGGTCGGTATTTCCGTTAAAGATATAATAATCAAAGAGACGAAGAAGGGCGCTTATTTATGCGCAAAAAAGGTAGAACATGGTTTAAAAACCGAACTTCTTCTAAAAAGCATACTCCCTGATCTGATTGCGGCCATCCCTTTCCCCAAAACTATGAGATGGGCGGATCTGTCTATTGAATTTGCAAGACCGGTTCATACCATACTTGCTCTTTTGGGCAATAAAATAATTCATTTTATGGTGGGGAATATTAAAAGCAGCAGATACACATCAGGTCACAGTTTTATGCGGCCCGGCAGAATAAAGATTTCTAATCCGGATGAATATATAAAAGCGCTGGATTCAGCTTATGTGATGGTGGATTCAAAGAAGCGTAGAGGAATTATTGAACGTGAAGTTGCAAAAGTTGCAGAGAGCCTGAATGGCAGGGTGCTGCATGATGAGGATCTTTTGGATATAGTAACAAACCTCATTGAGTATCCGGCAGTCGTTGCAGGAAAGTTTGATACAAAATTTCTTGAGCTTCCTGATGAGGTTTTGATTACTGCCATGCGTGAGCATCAGAAATATTTTAGTGTGATTGATAAAAAAGGCAAGCTCATGTCCTGTTTTATCAGCGTTAATAATACGCGTGCAAAGGATATGTCGCTTGTTGCAAAAGGGCATGGAAGAGTGCTCAGAGCCCGGCTGGAAGATGCCCGGTTTTTTTACAGAAGTGATTCAAAATCTTGTTTTGAAGACTGGATAGAGAAACTCAAAGGCGTACTTTTTCAGGCCAGCCTGGGATCAATGTATGAAAAGGCAATACGAGTCAGAAAAATAGCTGAATATCCGGCAGATGAAGTTTCACATGATTCTGATTTAAATCAACACATGCCTGACCTTAAAGAAAATGTGCGAAAAGCTGCTTTGATGTGCAAGGCCGATCTTGTGAGCCAGGTAGTAGTTGAATTCCCAAAACTTCAGGGGGTTATGGGAAGAATTTATGCCCTGAATGCCGGAGAACCTGATGCTGTTGCATATGCAATTGAGGAGCATTACCGGCCTATCTATTCCGGCGGGCCGCTTCCGGAAACGCTTACAGGTTCCATTCTCAGTATTGCCGACAAAATTGATTCAATATGCGGATGTTTTGTTGCCGGACTCATTCCAACCGGGGCATCTGATCCTTATGCGCTTCGGAGGCAGGGCATTGGTATTATTCAGATTATGCTTAACAAAGGTTTCTCTTTTTCCATAGTTGAGATGATAGAAAGGAGTATGAAACTTTTTGGCCGAAAAAGCGATCGGGAGTTTAAGGAAAATGTTGCAGATGTTTACTCTTTTCTGAAAAATCGTATTGCCCACCTCCTTGCCGAAGAGGGATTTTCAAAAGATATTATAACAGCAGCGATAAGTGTCTCGGCAGATCATGTGCCAAATATATGGAGCAGAGTTAGAGCCTTGGAAAAGCTTAAAACCAAGCCGGACTTTGAGCCCTTGTCTATTGCTTTCAAGCGGGTAGTTAATATAATAAAAAAAGCCGAACTCCCCAAAAGCAAAGACGTTGATGAAAATCTGTTTCAGGATAAATGCGAGACAGCTCTTTTTGAAGCCTGTAAAGAAGTTAAAAATAAGGTTGTTGATGATCTTGATAAAGGACTTTTTGACCAGGCACTTTATGATATAGCTTCTCTGCGCAATGTTGTGGATGATTTTTTTGATGGGGTCATGGTTATGACTGATGATAAGGATCTTCGGGAAAACAGACTTGCTCTTCTTATCAATATAGCAGACATGTTTGGCATGTTTGCTGATTTTTCAAAGATTTCCACACCGACGCATAGTTAGCCCGAATTTTTTCGAGGCCCTTGAAAATTGAACATCAGCAATGTCATAATTGGTAAAAAACAGGAGGATAACCTGTTGGGAAAAGAGGGGTGACGTTTACCGCAAACAGGACAACATTCAGGGTGTTTTTCGCCTTGTTGTCCGCATAATGTCTGCCAGTCAAGAAACTCGGGTTCTTCAATCGGCAGTTGACCAAAAAGTTGCCGGCATAGCGCATGTTCTTCTTTATGGCTGTGATGGTACAATCCATTAGAAAAAGGGGTCAAGAAAAAGGGGTCATTATGTTGCGAGTTTAGTTATGTTATGAGTTTTTAGATGTACTTTCCAGATTTTTTAATAAATATATTTTCTTTGAATTTAATTTTTATACTTGAGTT
>DAOUSD010000219.1 GCA_030627405.1 Deltaproteobacteria bacterium | reverse complement strand
TTCTATAGACCTGTAGTGTAAGACGATGGGCTTTCTCCCATACTTTAAGTTCTCTAAAATCTCTCATTTCCATCCCTTTTCAATGCTAACGGCTAAACGCTAATGGCTAACCGCACAGGTTGAATTAATTCATGGGAATGATCAAACTCGGGAAGCCATCGAAGACTGGCATTATTGGATTAATAGAGAGGATATCAGTTTGGATAGAAAAGCTCGTGTATTCAGCTATATACGGGGTCTAAGGTTGACCCCTGCTCAATATCAATAACGGTCAAAACCAGACCCCATTTTTCTCATGGGAACCGGCAAGCTGTGACGAGGTAGGTGATTTTCTAAAACTTTAGGTGTGTTATGGGTTGGGCCGGCAACCCGATATATGATACATATAATTTACGATACTTGTAAAAAATCTGCAGTTTAACATTATGCGCATAAATCCGATGGCGATAACATGAGTCTGGCTTTTGGCGCAGTCATACGTTCGGGTTGAGCGTAACAAAACCCAAAACCCTTGTCATTCTCCGCCGATTGTTGGTTCAAATTCCATTTTAACATCAACTCCCCATTCCGCGCCATACAAACCTTCACGCACATATCGGTGAAAACTCGAATATTGTGGGTCCCTTACGCTTTTGTTTTACTGGTTTATTCAGTCAAGAGCCACTCCCATGCCGGCATAATATTTAATGAACAGACGAAAATCTGATATGATTTTTCTCTCGTTCCCACGCAGGAGCGTGGGAATGAGAAAACACAGGAGTGTGGAAACGAGCCAAAGAGCCATTGATCGCCCTTTACTTGAGACCCGGACGCAGATAGAGAGGTCGAACGGCTATGCCAAGCGATGCTTTTCCATAATACGGAACCGACAAGAGCATTACCACCAGCAAAGATAGATTTTGCTATTATATTGCTTTTTTTATCCTTCACCAGAACCTTTTTTGTTCTATCGGGTATTGGGCAAGCCCTCAACTTTTTGCCCAAACTCATCAAAGCTTTTTGCCCGCAGTGCCTGCCGTAACAGGTCTTTCAATCTTTCACGAGAATCTATCCGCTTGATCTGTTCTGACAATTCACTGCTTACACTGCCAAAACGCTCGGTCAAGACTTCGATAAGCATATCTCGTGCATCCAGCAACATTCCCTGCTGCATTCCCTGCTGCATTCCCTGCTGCATTCCCTGCTGCACTCCCTGCTGCACTCCCTGTTCAATCCATTGTTCAGCTACAGTCGGCATAATATCACCTCCCTTTTCTCTTAAAACCTCCATGACAGCGCTTTTAATATCCTCTTCTTTTATCTTATCTGATCCGGAAACAACATATCTTAAAATCGTCTCTAAATATTCAAGTCCGCTTTGTTTCTCCACAAGCTTTGATAATAGCTTTAATATTTTTGGGAATCGATCCTTAAGATCCTCTGAAAATATATGTTTCAGAAGGAGAATGGCGGCCTTTAACATAACAGCGCCTTTAATCTCTTCATCACTGTAAGACGAAAGATCGCAGAGCATATATTGAAAATTCGGCACAAAGTTTTCCAACCCTTCAGGCAGATCAAACAAGTTGCAGAATTCAAGGCCAATCTTCCATTTGACTCTGCCATGATATATTACCAGAGGAATAATGGGCGGAAGCGGTCTTGCCTTGCCTTCTTTCAGCGCCTGCTCCCATATCCGCGCCATATAGCGCAAAAGTTGCAGACTGATCAGCGGATCCGAAAAACTTTTGTGTTCAAACAGCATATAAACATAAGCAGAGCCTTTATCTTTCAAATTTACAGCGTAAAGAAGGTCTGAGAAACGCTCTAAAAGTTCCTTATCAACAAAACTGTCTTTCCTTATTTCAAGAGAATCAACATCTAAAAGAACAACTATATCAGCGGGCAGATAGTGAAGTATAAAATCCCGGGCAACCTCTTTGCGCGAAAGAACTTCTTTAAAAAACCTGTCATGTGGATTGGTAATATCAGACATAAAATAATCCTATCATATTTCACACAAAATCGCTAAATTAATTATTTACTTATATCATCAGAAAGATTGCCCTTGATTTTTCTGGTTAATTCCTGCGCTTTTTCAAAGGACATCTGTGACCCTTGTATGACGAATGGTGCCAAATACTCAATGCCGCGATTCCCGACCGGAAACCGACTATCGGTGTGGGGCTGAACGATCCCTCCAAAGTGACGGAAGAAGACTTGGCGCAAGCGCGTTCCGTGGCGAAACTTATTATCGTGGGCACCAATAACGCAGGTCACGAGGATGTGGTTTCCGAATGCCCTGAACTCAAGTTGGTGCAAATGCTGAAAGAAGGAGAGATTCAGGGAATTGTGAAGGTTCACTGCGGAGGCGTGAAACTGCGGAACGCTTATATGGAAACGTTTGATTTGCCTCATGTTAATCGTGGATGCCTGGTTTCCTTCCATGCGAAGAAACCAAATTCGGATGACCGCTCGGAGCGAACAGCAATGATATTTCCCTTATCGCCTGAGGGAGGTGCGACCCGCACAGATCGTCTAACAGGCATCCGTGAGGCCATCGACGAACTTGGCATTTTCACAAAGGGGTCGATTCATGTTGGTTTGTTGTCATTATGCAGGCTTGGCACGTCGAAGGATTGGTCATACGACGCAGAATCGCGCAGATCCGATGAAGACGCGACGTGGTTGAAAAAACAACTGGACGGAGCTGGCGCAGGCGTCACGGCCTACAACTATGGCCTTGAGTTGGAAACAGCCTTGCAGAGAAGTGATATCATAAGCCCTTTCCGCGGAGGGTACGGTGGCCTTCTATACAGGACCCTTGCTTTTCTCGGCACGGCTCGCGAAATCGCCTCTCCTTCATTCACAAGCTTCCCGTATGTCGATGGCACGAATAATCTGGGCAATCTTGCCATGCGAGTCAAATACGCAGCCGGCCTCAACTCCAGCTTTTACATTTGACAAATATAAGATATATTTGTAAACCTATCTCAAGGAGGTGGTCATTATGCCACAGTTAGCCATTTATATTGATGATAATTTGTCAGAAAAACTGAATAAAGTTATAAAAGTCTCAGGGAAATCGCGGTCTAAATGGGTTGCAGATTTGATCAAGGCAAAACTCAAAGATGAATGGCCTGAAGACTTTTTTAAATTAGCCGGCAGTTGGGAAGGAGAAGAGACACCGGAAGAGATTATGGCCACCATAAGGAAGGGTTTAGAGCTGAAGGAAAAAAGAGAGGAATTGTCGTGATTCGACTATTAGACACCAACACTTGCATTTATTTCTTGAACCGGGCCTCCGAAAAGGTTGTTCAACAGTTTAAAGAGTTGTCGCCTTCTCAGATAAAATTGCCTTCTATCACAGTGGCAGAATTGTATTATGGCGCTGAAAAAAGTAACTTCAAGGCAAAAAATCGAGAAAAGGTCAAACGGTTTGTATCCACGTTTGAAATTGTTTCGTTTGACGAAAAAACCTGTACCGCATATGCGAAAATCCGTCATAGCCTTGAACGATCAGGAACACCTGTAGGGCCTATGGACCTTCTCATTGCCTCGATCGGCCTTGCCCATAACTTTACCGTGGTTACGAATAATATTAAGGAATTTAAAAGGGTCAAGGGCTTGAAGCTGCAAAATTGGGTTTAACGAGATATGGATCAAGTTCTAAGTATCATAAATGTTAATAAAAAATTTGATGGGACTGTTGCCCTTGATAATTTTTCTCTGGAAATTCTTAGAGATTCCATTACCGGCATCATTGGCCCTAACGGAGCTGGGAAGACGACGCTCTTTAATGCTATTACCGGTTTTCTGTCCCTGGATTCGGGAAAAATAATATACAACAGCAAAAATCTTAGCAGAATGCCTTCTTGTAAGATCGCAAGGGCGGGAATAGCCCGCACCTTTCAGCAGCTTCGTCTAATAACCCGCATGACTGTCCAAGACAACATCCTCCTGTCTTTTCAGAATCAGGCTGGAGAACAACTAAAAAATACTTTCCTTTTTCCCGGACGAGTCAAAAATCAGGAAGAAAAAACCAAGGGAATCTATGGGACGCTCCTCAGTCTATAAGTTTATATCGTCAAGAAGTAAATATTGATTTTCTTTTGCGATTTTTTCACCGCTGTAACGATAAGACCTCAGTTGTTTCAAATCTTTTGTAAGGCCGACTCGAATCGGATTGAGCTTTTGCAGCATGGGCGGTTTTTCGGCTTTTGGCATGGAATGCGCTCTTTTTCAGAAAGTTCCTGAGACCGAATCTGGCTGGACACACAAGGCCGGATTTTCGTATACTCGTTCCCGAAAAGTAACTCCTTAGCCGTTTAACGACTGGAGTTTTATTC
>DAOUSD010000086.1 GCA_030627405.1 Deltaproteobacteria bacterium | reverse complement strand
GGTTTATATTAAAAGGCGGGTAAAATTCAGTGAAGCAGATGTAATGGGTATCGTCTGGCATGGCAGATATCCCGAATATTTTGAAGAAGGCTCTGCTGAACTCGGAAGACGTTATGGTCTTTCGTATAAAGATTTCTATGAAGCTCAACTGAGGGCACCGATTGTACAGCTCCATATAGACCATTTTAAACCTCTTTTTTTGGATGAAGAGTTCACTATAAAAGCATCATTGATATGGAATGAAGGAGCCAGATTAAATACAGAGTATTCGCTGATTAAAGAAGATGATGGTGGTATTGCCGCATCAGGTTATACCGTACAGATGTTTATTGACGGAGTAAACGGTGATATTCAGATTGCCTCCCTAGATCTTCTGGAAAAATGCCGCAGGCGTTGGAAAAATGGAGAATTTTCATGACAAAAACAAAAGCGGTTGTTGTTGCCTGTGACGTCGTGACTCCTTATGGCTGGGGGATAGATTCCTGCTGGAATGGGTTGTTATCAAAGAAAACAGCAATAGGGCGTTTGGACAGATTCCCCACAGAGTCTTTTCTTACGCAAAATGCTGCTGTTGTTCCAGGCCTGACGTACGGACAGGATGAGTCAATTGTCATAAAAATGCTGACACCATTGCTGCAAAAAAACATTTCTTCAATTCCTGAAGATGCATTTCTGATTTTGGCGACTACGACCGGTGAAATTGACAAACTGGAAAGACATGTTCTGAATGACAGTACTGATGCTGCAAGCAGCCGCCCTCATAAATTGCTTGAAAAAATATTGCTTTTGTGTGGGCTCAGCAGCCCCGGCATTGTTGTTTCCGCAGCTTGCGCCTCATCAAGTATTGCTGTGGCCCAAGCTGCCGGAATGATTATCAGCGGTGAAAATAACTGTGTGATGGTCGTTGCCTGCGATAGTGTAAGTGAATTCGTTTTTGCAGGATTTTCTTCTTTAATGGCGCTTGATAAAGATATGGCAAAACCTTTTGACAGGGACAGAAACGGGCTGAGCCTCGGTGAAGCATCCGGATTTTTATTGTTGATGAGTAAATCAAGAGCATTAAGAGAAAATAGACCTGTAATTGGAGAAATCGCTGGATGGGGATTGACAAATGATGCAAATCATATGACAGGCCCTTCACGGGATGGAAGCGGACTTGTCATGGCTATACGCAAAGCACTTAAATCCGCAAATGTCTCAGAAAACGATATCGGATGCTTATCAGCACATGGAACCGGAACCATATATAATGATTCAATGGAAATTAAGGCACTGGAAACTGTTTTTGGAAACCATAAAGTCCCAGTATATTCTATTAAAGGTGGAACAGGGCACACACTGGGAGCAGCCGGTCTTTTAGAAATAATCATAGCATTTGAGTCCTTAAATAAAAAGATTGTTCCACCTACCGTAAACCTGTGCAATGTTGATAATGAGGCTTCAGTCTGGGTTTCTTCTGAGCCTTTGACGTTCGATGCTTCGGTAACAATTTCGACAAACTCCGGATTTGGTGGAGTGAACTGTGCTGTGGTGCTAAAAAAAGGGTGAACCGTAAACTGCAAACTATGAACTTATGATTGTCATTAAAGGAATCGGCTGGATTACACTGACAGAATACGGCAGTATTATAAAAAAGCTTCAAGGTAATTATACTGATTTAAAATCGTTACATTCTCATTTGCAGCATGAATCAGTGTTAAAGTATGCGATTAAAAATTTTGGGAGATTTGATGCTGCTTCAAAGATGACTTGCTGCTCCATAGCCCTTGCCCTGAATGATGCCGGAATAACATATTCTGAGCATATGAAACATGATGCTGGAATTCTCGGCACAAACAATGATGGTTGCCTTGAGTCTAACCTGGCTTACTTTAAGGACTATGTTTCATGCGGTCGTACTATCGCAAGAGGGAATCTTTTTATCTATACCCTGCCCTCAACTCCTATGGCTGAGGCCGCAATTTATTTTGGATTCCAGGGACCTCTGCTATATGTTAAGTTTCAGGTTAATCAAATAGCGTCGATGCTGCGATTTGCCGGCAAAATGATCCTTTGTGGAGAAACATCAAAAATGATTGCAGTTGAGGCAAATGAGGAAAAAGCTGTTTGCTTTGTTTTGGGTAATAAAGATAATACTTCAACTGTGAAATCGCTATCCCTTGAAGACGTAGTTGATACTATTGAAAAAATATCTGATTTCGATAAAATATTAATGATGCTAAATAGGCTTCTTCGTGAATTAGTGTGAAAAATTTAATTTTAGTAAAATTTGTCATTTTTTAGCTACTATTAACATCCCCCTAACCCCCTTCAAAGGGGGAATATAAAGGGATTTTTTCCGATTTATTCCCACCTTGAGGATGGCAAGTGGGTGTAAAAATAGCCGATTTCACACAAACCCACGATGAGCCAAAAAAAGGTTAACGTGAAAATTAAACTAATATACCCCAAATGGCCAAAATTAAAAAATCAGCCCGAATTTAATCTGCCGCCTCACGGTCCGGTTGTTTTTGCTGCGACAATAAAAGATGATGTTGAAATTTCTTTTTGCGATGAAAATGTCGAAAAACTTGATTTATATGAACAAGCTGATTTAATTGCCATTTCAGTTCTGCTGACCTGCCAGATACCACGTGCATGGAAAATCTCTGACTGGTACAGATCTCACGGAAAAATGGTTATATTCGGCGGGATTGCAACAATGCTGCATGCAGAAGAAACTATGCAACACGCTGATTCTGTGTTCATCGGCGAACCGGAAGGACGTTTTGATGCCGTTATTGAAGATTTTAAGAAAGGTCAGTTAAAAAAGATTTACAACTATCATCAGAATTTTCCTGACATATCATTGGTTGGGACCGCCAGAAGAAGTATTTTGAAACGCGAACTATATAACTTTCGTGGCGTTCAAATGGTTGATCTTATCCATGCATCCCGTGGATGCCGTTTCAACTGTTTCCCCTGCTGCACCCCATTTCTTGGAGGCAGAAAGTTCAGACCTCGCCCTATTAAAGCAGTAATAAAAGAACTGGAAAGTATTAACAACAACCGTCTATTTTTTGTTGATAATTCCCTGGCTCAAAACGATGAATGGGAAAAGCTGCTGTTTAAATCTATTGCGCCTTTAAAAAAGAAATGGATATCTCATCCGATAAAGGATGATGATGAGATACTTGATTTAGCTGTAGAGGCCGGATGCTGGTATGTATATCAGGCTATTGTGGACACTTCCGATCATATCCGAAAAAAGATAAAGCGGCTAAAAGATCGCGGCATTGGAGTTGAGGGCACTATTCTTCTGGGATTAGATGATCATGACGAAGATTATATTAAACGGCTGGTGGATTTTCTGCTGGAAATAGATCTGGATCTTGCTGAGTTTACTATTCTTACGCCCTTCCCACATTCTCCTGTCAGAAAACAACTGGAGAAGGAAAACAGAATAATTCATAATGACTGGGAACATTATACTGCTGGTGAAGTTGTTTTTAAACCAAAAAAAATGAGTGTGGACTCACTGCAAAAAATGTATGAGTATGCCTGGGAAGCATTCTACGCTGATTGCTGTAAAGAAATAAAGATGGCAAAGCTATATCTTACGGTTATTGAAAAAGAAAAGAATGACGGAACATATAAAAATATCAGCCTGAGTTCGAATCGCTTATGGCCGGTACCCTGGAAAAAGGATAAGTAACCGTTCACGGCTTGAAACTTGAAATTGGGAAGAACAGTACAAAAGCATGAAGGCCAAATTTCTAATTTCGACGTTCCGTGAACGCTTACAAAAATAAAAACTTATGAAAATCCTATTAATTTCTTCCAATACTGCAAGCACTCCTTATCCTACATATCCGCTTGGGTTAAGTATGGTTGCCGCAGCACTGAAAAATGCAGGTTATGATGTATACCAATTTGACTTCCTTCAAAATAACTGCTCATTGGATAAGCTTGGAAATGAGATTAAACAAGTCAATCCGGAAATTATCGGCATATCAATACGAAATATTGACAACGTCAATCTACTAAATGAACAGAGATATATTGATGCAGTAGGAAATATGGTAAAAAAAATTCGGCAGACAACAAATGCCAAAGTTGTTATGGGTGGTTCAGGGTTCTCTATTATGCCGGACGTAATTCTGCGCGAAGTTGGCGCTGACTATGGAATTGTAGGAGAAGGCGAAGCATTAATGGTTGAGTTCGTTAATAATGCCTGGCAGGGAAAATATCCGGAGCACAGGTGTATCAAAACCTCATTAAAGCTGAGCGGGAATGAAATTCCTTCTGCATTTTATGATTCCAGCATTATGAAATTTTATCTGAAAAGCGGCAATATAGCTTCTGTCCAGACAAAACGCGGCTGTACTCATAAATGCGTGTATTGTTCTTATCCTGTCCTTGAAGGTTCAACTATTCGTTGCAGGGAGCCTATAGAGGTTGTTAATGATATTCATACCCTGATGAATAAACACAAGGTCAAATATATTTTTTTTACTGATTCTGTATTTAATGATGACAATGGCCGCTATCTTGATGTGATCAATGAAATGAAAAGGCGTGGCATATTTATTCCATGGACGGCTTTTTTCAAGCCCGAAGGCCTTGATGAGGAACATGTAAAGCTCATGAAACAAACCGGCCTTAAAGCTGCGGAAATTGGGGCTGATGCTGCATCAAACATCACACTGAAGAAACTGGGCAAATCTTTTCATTTCAATGATATTATCAAATGTAACGACCTTTTTATCCGCAACGGTGTCGCTACGGCGCATTATTACATGTTTGGCTGCCCCGGGGAAACACAGAAAACCGTAATGGAAGGAATACATAATATAATAAACCTGAAAAAAACTGTTTCATTTATTTTTATGGGCATACGTATTCTTCCTGATACCGCTCTTGCCGGGACTGCAATTAAGCAAGGCATTATTTCGCGTGAACAGGAATTGCTTGAGCCGGTATATTATATAGCACCTGGAATAGATAAACAGTGGCTTGAAAATACATTAAATAATGCTTTTAAAGGGATAAGGCATTGTATTTTTCCGCCGGATGCTCTGGATGGCAGTTTACAATTTCTTCATAAACTCGGGTACTCAGGATCATTGTGGGATATGCTTATTCCAAAGGATGAAAAACATAAAAAGCAAAAAGCTACAAACTCGTGACTCTTTAGCTATTTGAAAAAAATCTGAGAGGATAAGGGCTCGCTAAAAAATAATATTTAAAAACGCTAAAGCGTTATCCGTATGGAAAATAATAACTCATTTTCAACCGAACATATCTGGTGTGTTATTCCGGTATTTAACAATAAGAATACTGTTAAAGAGGTTGTTCTGGGTTGCCGTTCATATTTGCAAAAAGTGGTTGTTGTTGATGATGGTAGTACTGATACGGATATTTCAGCATTATTTTCCGGCAGCGATATTGAGGTGCTGAAGCATAATAAAAACAGAGGCAAGGGACAGGCTATTCTTACTGCTTTAAGGCATGTTGAAGCCAATGGCGGTCGTTTTATGATTACTATTGATGCGGATGGCCAGCACTATGCCGGTGATTTAGAAAAATTTATACCTTTGCTTCAAGATGATGAAACATCTGTAATTATCGGATGCAGAAAATTTAATGGAAAAAACATTCCAAATTCAAGCCGTTTTGGAAGAAAGCTCGCAAATTTCTGGCTCAGAGTGGAAACAGGTGTATCCATCGATGATTGCCAGAGTGGATTTCGAGCTTACCCTGTAAAACATCTTTTACAGGTGAATATGAAAGGTTCGCATTACGATTTTGAGGCTGAAGTTCTTGCTAAAATGGTTTGGGCCGGGCTGTATTTAAAAACTGTTGAAATTGACGTCTGGTATCCTGAACCTCATATGCGAATTTCTGGTTTTAAACCATTTATAGATAATTTCCGTATTTCCTGTATGCATACCAGGCTGGTTGGAAGACGCCTTTTACCGTTTCCGCACCGAAAACTTGTTGCAGCACCTAAAAAGCAGGTTGACTTCAGTTTAATGCGTCATCCTGTAAAATTGTTAAAAAAATTACTAAAAGAAAACGCAAGCCCCGGCGGATTGGCCATGTCAGGCGCAGTTGGGACCTTTTTTGCAGTGCTGCCTCTCATATCAATGCATACTTTAGTAATTGCCTATGTTGCAACACGCCTTCATCTGAATAAAATAATGGCGCTGAATATACAACACTTATGTATGCCGCCTTTTGTTCCGCTAATTTGCATTGAGCTGGGCTATTATATGCGAAACGGCCGCTGGCTGACAGATGTGAATCTGAATACAGTTTTCGGCCAGCTTCCGGCAAGACTTATAGAGTGGTTACTTGGTTCCTTGATTGTTGCACCGATAGCAGCATTATTAATAGGTATAATTGTATTTGGTGCTGCGCAAATATTTCGCAAGAAAATTAGTACAGGTAGTAATCATGGAACCGATTGAACGGTTACAAAATATAAATACCAGGAAAAGAGGAAATAAATTCGGCTTCTGGTTTTTCAAAGCTCTCCTGAAATTATTCGGGCTACGCAAAACATATGGCTTTTTGTATATTGTCTGCCTTTATTATTTGGTTTTTGACCGGACTGCGGTTTCTGCTGCTTTGTCATATATAAATAAAAGATTTCCCGATTGCGGTTATTTAATAAGGCTATTGCATGTTTACCGTCTGTTCATTAGTCAGGGGAAGCAGCTTATTGACAGATATGCGTCTGTTGCCGGGCATACAAGATTTGATATTCAACTTAATGGATACAATGAGTTGATAACCCTGCTCCGGAATAATAAACAAGGAATAATCTTGTTAACATCACATGCAGGCAGCTGGCAAATCGCCTTAACCGCCCTAAAAAAAGCGGGAAGAACAGTATATCTTCTTATGCGCCCTGAAG
>DAOUSD010000055.1 GCA_030627405.1 Deltaproteobacteria bacterium | reverse complement strand
TCCCAGCTTTTTTACCACTTTTTTTACAATGCCCGGATAACGCGGTGTAATCTGGGCCAGCCGGTCTTCATTAAACCCGATTTCACCCGGCAGTTCAATGGATCTGCCAATGGATTTTTTGTTCACTACGTCAATGGTTAATCCGGCAAATTCCACGGCTCGGTCTGTTAAAACGACTGCTGCCTCTTGTTCATGGCCATCATAATCGTCTCCTTCTTTATGCTTTACATCCATATCGCCGTGCTTACTGTGAACGTTATGTTTATCAGGTTCTTGCACCTCTTGAAGGCCGTGGTCATGATTGTCATGGTCGTGATCCGTTTCCTTCATTGCAAGGCAGACAGCCGGCAGAAGAAGAACATAGAAAACAACAATTAAAAAAAATCTGCTCTGTTTCATCTATATCTCCTTTATTTAGTGCCTGAACGAAAACCTCAAAATACCTGAGGTTACAGTCAGATGGATGCTATTTTCAAATCGAAGTTTTTTAGCAGTTAGCTTTTAGCGGTTAGCCTTTAGCTTAAAAAATCAAACAGATAATACGTTCAGCTAAGAGCTAACTGCTAAGAGCTAATGGCTTTTCCACAAATCTTCACATAGATAACTAAGTTGAAGCTATTGCCAGTATTGAAAAAAATACTTTTCGTTCGGGCACTATTTAATAATCTGAACAGGTATTCCAGTCAGCTCCATAAGATCGGCAGCAAGAAGTGCATTTTCAGTGATCAGATCAATACGGCACAGATTAATCTCAAGCAAATTCCGTCTGCTTTCAAGAACTTCGAGGATACTGATACTTCCATGTTTGTAGTAACGCTCAAGAAGCGCATAAACATTTTTTGCCTTTGGCTGCAGCTTTTCAGTTAAAACGGAAAACGCTTCAGTGGTATTTTCAATCTCAGAAAGGATCGTGCCTGCTTCAGTAGTACGTTCTACAAAAAACGCCTGGAATTTCTTTCCGGCTGCCGTCACTTCATGACCTTTTGACAAAATGGCTCTTTTATTCCTGTTAAAAAGCGGCAGAGAAATCGACATGCCTGCGATCACCGCATTCTCATCATCCTCATTATTGCGAAGATAACCTGCGCTTATGGCCAGTTCCGGAAATGCCTCTGCTTTCAGTTGCCGAATTTCGGCTGCTGCTGTTTCCTGGTTAAGTTTCAGCAGTTTTCCTTCCGGATGTTCGTGAATTTTTTTCAGTATCTCAGGCTGCTGCGGCAGCGATATTGCGGTATTCAGTGTAAATGCAAGTTGCATGTCCGCATCATCGGTATTTCCCCACAACGCGGCCAATTCCTTTTTCTGCTGGTTAAGTTGTCTGTTTAAGGCAGCCTTTTCCATGAAAAGTTCATCCAGTTCCATTTCGGTCCTGAGTGCATCTGCCTCCATGGTTGCGCCTGCCTGGATGCGACGTTTTATGTCTGTAAGGCTTTCCCACATGACCGATGCCAGGGAATCAAGGACAGCTATTTTTTTCTGTAAACCCGGTATAGGCACGCACCGCCGGATAATCTCCGCTTCCAGCCCGAGACGGGTTGCATCGTTTTCAAGCTCTGCCGCGCGAAGGGCTTTCCGGGCCAGTTGAATGCGGGCATTGCGTTTGCCCCCGATTTCAACCGGCTGGGTCAGTACCACTTCAATTGCATTTTCACCAAAGTTTTCGGAACTGATTTCCAGTTCCGGGTTCAGAATTGCGCCGGCCTGCAGGATTTCTGCTTCAGCCGCTTTTATGGCACTGTTTCCGGCAGACAGGCCAGGATTGTTATTTAATGCTTTCTGTTTGATCTGTTCAAAATTAAGTGCCTCTGCATTCACTATAAATGCATTGAATATGACAGAGAAAACAATTATATAGTACGCAGTCCTGTGGAAAAAGAGTTTCATGCGTATCGCCTCCTGTAATGCCTGGTTAAGGGGCAGGTTGAATTGTGTAAATTATATCTTACGTTTTAATCTCGCAGGCACTATACATGGCCAACATTACACAAACCTTTCATGGACATTACAGTTTTGTAATGTTTATTTTGCTAATTGACATCTTGCTGTTTCATTAATTATTACAATGTAAATGATAAAACGAATTTGTAAGATCAGGAAGGATCTATGCGAGTACTTATTGTGGAAGATGATCAGGAAATTGCTTCTTTTATAATAAAGGGGTTGAAACAGGAGGGGTTTGCCGTGGATCATTCCGCAGACGGCGAGGATGGTCTCCATATGGCTCTCACAGAAACGTATGACGCTGCAATCATTGACATCATGCTTCCGAAGCTGGATAGGCTGAGCATTATCGAAACACTCAGACAGCGGCATATCAATATCCCGGTGCTTATCCTGAGCGCCAAACGCACGGTGGATGACCGGGTTCGGGGAATACAGAAAGGCGGGGACGACTATCTGGTAAAACCGTTTGCTTTTTCCGAACTGCTGGTGCGTGTGCAGGCGCTGATCCGCAGATCCAGTGGGGCTGTTGAACCTTCCAGCCTGACTGTGGGTGACCTGTCCGTGGATCTTCTGAAAAGAGATGTCTCCAGAGCAGGAAAAAAAATTGAGCTGCAGCCGCGCGAATTTGCATTGCTGGAATACCTGGTACGAAATGCCAACCGGCCTGTTTCCAAGACCATGATACTGGAACATATCTGGGATTTTCATTTTGATCCCCAGACAAATGTTGTGGATGTCCTGATCTGCAGGTTGAGGAGCAAGGTGGATAAAGATTTTCCTGAAAAGATGGTTAAGACGGTTCGGGGGGTCGGGTATGTACTTAAAGCGCCTTATTAATCTGCCCCGAACCATCGGGTTCAGGGTTGCCGGCTGGTATGTGTTTATTTTTACATTGAGTTCGCTGTGCTTTTTTTTAATTACATATTTTTTTCTTCACTCAACACTTGTAAAGCAGAATTATGAGGAAATCCTTCTTGAGCTGGATGAAATCTCTACGCTATATGATATCGGCGGCATAAGGATACTTGAAAATTTTGTTATTGAAAACAACAATTCCCGAAGATCAAATCCGCTTTTTGTTCGTGTTGCCGATAAAACAAACAAGACCTTCTATATTTCTTCGCCGGAGAAATGGCAGGATTTTGACCTGGCAGCGCTGGAAAAAATTGCACCTGACACGGGTAGTGACTGGATACGTCTGCCTGCTGTAAACGATGAATACATTCTTGCCGTCAAATCAGCGCATCTTTCATCTGGGTTTTGGATTCAGGTCGGCATGAGTTGCGAAGGCGCCCATAATGCCCTGAACCGGTTTCAAAAATTTTTTCTGGTCGCTATGATTCCACTGTTTATTTTAGGGCTTGCAGGCGGAATGGTTCTTTCATACCAGACACGTCGCCCCATCCGGAACATTATAAAAACTGTACAGTCCCTGGATATTGAAAAGATGACGGAGATGGTGCCCCGCTCACTTTCAGGCGATGAGATGGATGAACTGGCCGGGCTGTTTAATAAAATGCTCGACAATATCCATCGTCTCATTGAAGGAATGAAGAACTCCCTGGATAATGTGGCTCATGATTTGCGCACACCCATAACACGATTCCGCAATATTGCCGATATGGCGCTGCAGAATGAGGAGGATATTGATATATTGAAGGAAGCGCTTGTAAAAGGCATTGAAGAGTCCGATCATATCCTGAAAATGCTGGATACACTCATGGATATTTCAGAGGCCGAGACCGGTACAATGAATATGCATCGTAAGCAGGTGGATATTTGTGATCTGATCGGAAAAATTGCAGATATGTATGCGTTTGTGGCTGAAGAAAAAGGAATCGACATGGATATAAACCTTCCTGGAAACCTTTATATTTCAATAGATTCCGACCGAATGGGGCAAGCAATATCAAATATTTTAGACAATGCGGTGAAATTTACCGCTCCGGGAGGGCACATCCATATTAACGCCGGCCGGTTTAATAAAGATGTCATCATCAGGGTAAAGGATACCGGAACCGGTATTTCTCCCGAAGAACTTCCCATGATCTGGGATCGCCTGTATCGTGGTGGCCAAAGCAGCACGGAAAAAGGACTTGGGCTCGGACTGAGCATGGTTAAAGGTATTGTGGAAGCCCACAACGGCCACGTTGAGGCGGTCAGTGAACCCGGAAAAGGGTCGACATTTATTATCAGGCTTCCGGGGGGACATAGGGGGACGCGTGAATTAAACTTTCCTTAATGCACAATTCAAGCTTTCACTCCAAGGCTCTATTTTTGGGGAAAATACTTCACTCCGGCAATATTTTTAAAATCTGAATCCTGAGTCCAGATTACGGCATCGAATGACTTCGCTGTTGCAAGAATAATGCTGTCTGCCATTGGAATACCGTGTTCCAGACTTAGTTTTGAGGCTGCAATCGCCAGCATGGCTGTTAGATCCACAACTCTTCCTTTTTGCATAGCAGCGGCTGCTTGAAGCGCCTCATTCTCACCTGTTTCCCTGAGAACAACCTTGAAGACCTCGTATATCGTTACCGATGGGATAACAAGCGATGCCGTATCTTTCAAGGGGGTTATGAAATGTTTTGCATTCGGTTCGTCTGCGAAGTATGCAAGCCAGCCGGAAGAATCGACGATATTCATATCCTATCTTCCTCTCTTTCAAATTCCGTATTTATGCCTTTTAGGAACCCGCGAAGTTCGGCAATATCTCGTTCAAGGATAAACTCAATCCGTCCGTTATATTCAATAACCTGCATCTTTTGACCAGGACGAAGATTCAATACATTCCTTACTGACTTGGGTATAACGACCTGGTATTTTGGTGATAAAGTAACCGTTTGCATAACCATACCTCCATCGATTATAGTTTGTGTTACAATAACACGATCAATGTAATTTTGTCAATTTATTAAAGGGGTTTTTAACTGCGTCCCACTGTCCCCAAAAAGGGGCACTTCCCTAAATGCCTGACAGTATGAGATTGGTGCGTATCGTATCAGCATCCGAAGCGTGGTCGAGCTTAACCTCAACCATAAACACTCGTTCGTTCGGGATTTCTCCTTTCCGAATCAAGTGATCCTTGATCTGTTTTGCCCGCTCCTGGGCGAGACGCCGCAGGCTGGTTTCATCGACTGGCATCTTTTCGATTAATCGTTGTTTGGCAGCGGCAATGAGAACCTCGGGCTCTATCCTTGGTGGTTCGGATGTCTCCGACTCGATTTCAAATAATGTCCTGGGGTGTTCTCCAAATCTGTCCACATAGGCTTGCGTTATGAGGCGTGCATGGTCATCATCAGACAGCGAAATATCCTCGGTGCGAGCGGCCAGTGATAATTCAACGGCTGCCGGCTCTTCGAGTTTTGCACGTTTCAGTTGGCCTAACAGTTCTGCTTCAGCCAGCGCCACCCGGTCGTGTTCCGTATCCGCAACTCCTTTGATTTCAAGTCTAAGCGCTGGTCGCTCGTGGAGCCCCTTGGCCAGTTGCTCAAGCTTTCTGATCTGCTCAGTCCCAAGCGTCGCTCTACCGAATTCAAAATCCACAAAACTCAGCCCTTCCCCATCTCCCCCGACAAGACCAGCCAGCATGTCAAACGGGGAGCTGACGATTTTGGTGATCAGATTGACCAGAGCGTTTACCACAATACGGCCATAACTGAACTCAGGGTCATTCAGATCGCCCTGCACTGGCAGATCAATGTCAATTCTCCCCTCACGATCCCTTAGCAGAGCCACAGCGAGACGGACTGGTAATGTTGTGGCATCGGGGCTATCTATGCGCTCACCAAAGGTAAATTGATCCATAAAGATTTCATTCTCGCCAACAAGGAGGTTCTCTGAGAGCTTGTATTTGAGATCCAGTGACAGCTTCCCCTTGTTGATGGCATAACCCGCAAACTTGCCGGAATATGGCGTGAAAGTGCTAAGTTCGATGTTCTTGAGAAAGAGCGCCAAATCCGTGTAAACATCTTCGCTCAAAGGATTAATCTGACCGGCAATCTTTACCGGCGCGTATTTATTCACTTTGCCTTCGAGCAGGACATCAGCCCGCGCCAAAGACTTGGAAGAGAGTCCCCTTGCAGTCCCATTCAGACCCTGGATACCCATTGCAAAATTTGGTTTAAGGGAGAGGTCGGAAAAATTCACCGAAGCATTTTCAATCGAAACCATATCGATAGTAACCGGAATTGGAGACTGTGCCTCTGAATCGACATCATTGGTGGTCTCACCATCCTGAGTAGAAAAAATTCCGGTCAGATTAACCGTTGAGTCAGGCCAGATGATAACCCTGGCATAGGGTTGATTAGCAACAATCTCGGAAATGCTCAGTTTGTCAGGCTGAACGTCAAGCACCAAACCGTTAAACAAAAGCGACTCCCACTTCAGGAAATCCTCGAAATGTAATCTATCCATGGCTTCAAAGCCATTGATGCTTACACTGCCTTTGTAACGCATTTCAGGTCCGTGACTACCCAAAGTCCGATATTGAAATTTACCATCAAGACCTGCTGTGCCGGTCACAAGTTCAAGCTGTGCAACGGAATCCACATACGACTGGAACGACTTCAAAGCGATCCGTGCAATCTGTAAGGAGAGATCCATGGATACCGGCTTAATGCTGACCAGTCCCTTGACTCCGACGGTTCCTGTCTGGTTGACTTTAAGGGTAAGTATAAGTTCAGCTTGCGAATCGTTCTGATTACTCAAGTTTTTCAGATTCAGGTTGATCGGTTCCAGATTGACATGCATTGGTTTAACCAGCGTGCGGTCTTCCAGCGCCACACCATAGTTTTCCAGCGTCAGCTCCTTAACACTGATGCGCCAGGGTTGGCTGTTGTCTCCTGATGGATCCTGGGTCTCAGATGATGTCTTACTCTCATCTTCAGAGCTATCCATTGCAAAGAGCGCCTGGTAATTCAAGGTGCCATCGGAAGTAAGCCAGCTCTTAAAAAGAGCATTGCTGGAGTTAACGGAAGCACATACAGCCTTCTTGTTGCTAAGGTCTATGTGAACCCCCTTGACTGAAAAGCAAGGCACTGAAATAAGCGTCGTATTGACGCCTTTCTCAACCAGCGTTAACTCATTGAGTTTAAGCTCGCCATCAATCACTTCAAAATGTAAGGCATCTTCGCCGGCATCCATATCATACCGGGCAGCCAGGTCAATCGATCCACTGGTTATTTCGAAACGCACCTGATCCTGAACGTATTTCCATAGTGTACGCGTCTTGATGCCGGTTAGTACAAAACGCCCCTGAGATCGAAGCGGATTGACCGAGAAGTTGCCTTCCCAATTCACGATTTCGCCCTCTTCTGTGGTTGCAGTGAACGCATACGGACTTTTGCTGTCCTTACGGGTACTAAAGTCATTCAACGTAATCTCTATCGGAAAAAAGTCCTTTTTAAACGGTGTGGGCCGCGAAAGATCGCTAAACGCGAGACGTCCTTCCTCGATCTGCAACCGGAAGATTAGAATAGGCGGCAACTCATTACTTTTATCCGGAGGAGGCTCAACTGGGTCCGATGAGGCAAGGAGATCTGAAAAATTCAGGCTGCCGTTAGGTAAAACCTTCACCCGTCCATCGGGTGCGATTATACGAATCTCGTCAAAGGTGTATGCTCGCCGGAAAATCGAGGAAAGCTGGAAATTGACATACAGTTCATCGAAGCCAACGAATCGCCCGCCATCAGGCTCACTCATTTTAAAGCCCCTAACCGTTACCGAAAGCACAAAAGGATTCACCTTGACTTCATTCACTGTGGCGTTTCGGCCAAGCTGCCCGGCTATGCCTGATATCAGGTTGGACTTGAGAATATACGGCGCAATCAGGAAGCCAAAAAGTCCATATAGCGAAATCAAAATAGCGGTGATAATCGCACCCTTTTTTACGCGTGACATTAAAAACCCCCTTTTCTATAGACTTTCAGATAATTCATTTCACAAGGCTAGAAGGAAAAATCCGAGTAAGGCGTACTGATTTGTACGTCGTCGAGGATTTTGACTGATAACGCAGTGAAATTATTCGACCTGTGCGGTTAGCTTTTAGCCATTAGCGGTTAGC
>DAOUSD010000064.1 GCA_030627405.1 Deltaproteobacteria bacterium | reverse complement strand
CATGTCATATTATTTGGATTGATACGGAAAGTAAATCAGACAGAGTCTCTTTCTTTTGCAGGATTTTCGGCCCTTTTAGTGTCGGTGTTTATCCTACAAAGGAGCGAGGTTGAAGACTGACAGGAAGTCTCAGTGGTGAGTTGGCTGAGGTCTGGGAGGCAGAATGATGCAGGCAGTGGGTTCAGTCCACCAATGCATTTTTCATGGCATAATAGGTGATTTCGGCATTGTTCTTCATTCCCATTTTTATAAGAATACGTGCCCGATAAGTGCTGATTGTTTTTACACTGAGCGATAGTTCATCTGCAATTTGTTTTACAGTTTTCCCGGAGGCAATCATAAGCATTACCTGATATTCACGATCAGAAAGTGTTTCATGAACAGGTTTTTCAGTATCTGTTTCCAAATAGACAGCCAGTTTTTCAGCAAGTGAGGAGCTCACATATTTGCCGCCCTGTGATACTTTTCGTATTGCAGCAATTAACTCCTCAGGTGCGCTTTCTTTTGTCAGATAGCCGGATGCTCCCGCCTTTAAAGCCCGCACCGCATATTGTTCTTCAGGATACATACTTAACATCAGAATTGGGAGTTTGGGTTTTTCATGTTTTAACTCTTTAAGAATATCCATCCCACCCCTGCCGGGCATGGAAATGTCTAATAAAACCAGATCAAGATCATTTTTCCAGACCAGCTCCAAGCATTGCCGGCCATCAGCGGCTTCGCCTGCTACAACCATATCGGAAGTTTCAGACAGAATCTGCTTGAGTCCTTTACGAACGATAGCGTGGTCGTCAGCAATTAGTATTTTTATCATTGATTCTTCTTTGTTTTCTTCTTTCTACACTGGTTGGAATAAACACTTCTACGCTGGTACCTTTATTTGGGGCACCTCTGATCGTTAAATAACCGCCTAATGAATGCACGCGTTCTCGCATTCCTATTAAGCCAAATGATCCTGAATCTGAATTTTCCTTTTCTGTAATACCTTTACCATTATCATGAACAATCAGCTCTACCGTACCTGATTTTTGCTTAAGCATAACTTCAACTCTTGTTGCATTTGCATGGCGGGCAATGTTTGTCAGCGTCTCCTGAAAGAGTCGGAAAATTGCTGTAGAGCTATCACTATCTAAAATAATATCTTCAGGAATTGATATAATTTTACACTGAATGTTTGTCCTGCTTCGAAATTCGTTTGCCTGCCACTCAATTGCAGCCGATAGACCCAAGTCGTCAAGCAACCCCGGTCTCAATTCTGAAGAAATCCTTTGTACAGATTGGACGGTCATACCAATAAGCTTTGACATTGATTGTGTTTTTTCAAGCAGGAGTTGTTGATTCTTGTTGGATAATCTTTGACCTACCCAGTGTGTGTCCATTTTCAAGGCTGTTAGTGCCTGTCCCAACTCGTCGTGAATCTCCCGTGCAATTCGACTCCTCTCTTCCTCCCTTATGGATTGCAAATGTGAGGCAAGGTCACGTAACCGTTTGCGTGATTGCTTTAATTCCTTCTCCGACCTCTTGCGCTCGGCGATTTCCCGTCGGAGTTGTTCATTGGCGGTTTCCAGCTCGGCTGTACGTCCTTCCACCAACTCCTCAAGATGCTTGCGGTGTCTTTCCAGGTCATGGGCCATTTTGTTGAAAGAGGTAGCTAAAGTGCCTATCTCATCATTTCTTTTGATTGTAAGCGGAGTATTTAGATCGCCGTTGGCCACTTTCTCTGTTGCATCGGTTATTCGCCTGATCGGGGAAGAAATAAAAATAGCCAGGAGATAGGCAACCAATCCTCCTGTTATTGTGGTCACTATGCCTATAATGAGAATCTGCTGTTGAGCCTCAGCAATTTCCTTTTCAACGGCCAGATAGGAGTATCCTAACCGAACCGTTCCTAACCTGATGTCTGAAACCTGGACGGGAGCAAATATATCAAAAAGCGATTCTTCTTTCTCTGGCAGAGATGTATGGGAAGAACCAGGCGCCTTAGAGTTCACGGCAGCAATGCTCAAGCTATCCGTATAGGTCTTACCAACTTCAGCCAGGTCACTGTGCATAACCACCTTGCCGTGAGGATCTAATATGATAACATAACGAACATAGTCTTGTTTCATGGAGTGGTTAACAAACCGGCGGAGAGTGGTCAGGTCTGGTCTTAATAATGGCCTGGCCGTGAACCCGGCTAAGTCGACAGCTAAGGCAAGCCCCCTTTTGTGAAGCTCGCTTTCCAGGGATTCTTTTTCACGCATTGTTGTGATGATTCCCGTAATGAGTACAATAAGTATCACCAGACTTTCAATCAACAATGTCAACTTAGCCCTTAATCTAAATCCTGTCCATTGCCGGAAGACTCTCATGCGCAACCCTGCCCTTACTCTGCTGTTTTTACGCCCATCAGCATCCTTATGCCGTCATAATCTCCATCCTTTGACCTCTGAAATCCGCCTAACTCAGCACTGTGCAGTATCTTTGCATGTGCAGGCTTGTTTTTGTCGAGTCTGAGCAATGCTTGATTTACCCTGGTAACGATGTCGTCACTTACCTCTTGGCGGGCGGCAAACACCCTCATTGGGACCGATCCGGTTCTGCAGACGGCAACAATCTGCTTAGTATCAACACCAAGTGCCTGCTGCTTTTTTGAATGTTCCCTGAGAAAATGGTCGCATACCACCCCGGCATCAACTGCCTTAAGGTAGATGTTAAAGGCTACATCTTCGCAACACCCCCCATTTGAATAAGCCTTCAGGTCTTTATCGATGTTTATGCCGCTTTCTTCAAACAGTACTTTTGCCGCCACCCATCTTGCTGTGGAAAGCTTGGGCCCAAACATTACGACCTTTCCTTTTAGGTCCTCCAGTTTGTTTATACCCCCGCCTTTTCTGGCAATGACCACGCCTGAATGGGAGGTTAACCCATTGCCGGTTAGAGCGCTGATAAGTGTATTTTTGTCATACAAGTCTGCTGACATTACATAGATTTGGGGGTCCAGAAAAACGAACTCTATGTCTTTGTTTTTGATCGCCCTCTCAAATTCTGCGAAATCCTTTGGGACTATAAACTCTATGTCAAATCCGGTCTCTTGTTTTAGATATGTGACCAACGAGTGGAACTTTTTAAGGCTCATCACCACGTCGGTACAAGGAAACATAGCTATCGTAATGGGCTTTTTTGCCTCCTCAGCATAGCTTGCAACAACTGACAGACACATAAAAAGTACGCCAATTATTAACCCGTCACTCAACTTTTTCATTATCAGATACGTCTCCTTATCTTTTAGACTGATATTTTTTCCGAGCCCTAAGAAGACACATAAACGCCTCTTTTCAGGCTCTTGATCTTGCCCTGTTTCTTGGCTCTGTAAATACAATTTCGTATCTGTTTGTCATCAAGCCCTGTTTTTTCTCCAATAAGCGCGACAGTTACCCCTTTTTTGCTTTTTCTGACAATTCCTGCAACTATATCAAATGGAAATTCAGCTTTTTTTCCGGGCGCGGCCTGCTTTGCAGCGGTTTTCTTCCCTGATTTGCCAATTTTGGATTTGGTTTTAGTTTCCTCAGACGCATGGCTCAACGGCTTTTTCTTTTTTATTGATTTTTTTGTAACTTTAGCGCTCTTTTTAATGGGGACAACAGGGTCTTCCATGTCAATTCCAAACACATCCGCCAGATCTGATTCTGCAATGACTCTTTTTGTTTTCTTTTTGGCCTTTTCGAGCAGCTTGCGAGTCTTGTCTTCCACTGCCCCGGTTACCAGATCCTTCATCCTGGCTTTTCTGAGCTTGAAAAACAGACCTGGGTCTTCATCAAGCCTTGCGCCTATGCCATACAGAGTGGCAGCCACATGTTTGCACATATATGCCCAGTCAGGACAACTGCAGGAAAATTCTATGTCTTTGGGCGACGGAAAGAGGCCCGTGCCCTGTTCCATAAAGATATTACTTAATGCTTTAGGAAATTTTCCCTCCAAAAGCTCCTGCAGGGAATCCAAATTGCCTCCGCACGCGGTCTTGATATCCTGCCAGATCTTTTCGTTAATTGCCTTTATCTTAACAATCACGGAATATGGCTTTGCTCTTGTTCCCTGAACCAGGGCTTCGACCTTTCCTGAATCTATCTGAAGATCCAGCACCGCTCCATGACGCACATAACTTCGTCCCCGGCCGATTCGATTGCTGTAGTCTGCATAGCGTTCAAGGTTTTGGTTCCATGATTTGCCCCACCAAGACAGGGCAATAGCGCTTCCTTCAATGACAACCGGTTTAATGCCGGGATTTTTCTTTTTAAGCTGCTTCAGCTTTTTGGCTGCTTTTGCTTTTTTCTCTGCAACAGATACATAAGGCGGATAAGATCCTCCCCAATAGCCCATAATCATCCCCCCGTTTTTCTTACAATTTCAATCTAAAAAGATCCACCAATTCATCATCTTTCATTTCGGTTATCCGGGCATCACCGGTGCCGGCAATAACGTCCTGTGACAACCTTGATTTTTCTTCCAGCATCATGTCAATTCTCTCTTCCACAGTGCCCTTGGTCAAAAACTTGTGTACAATAACATTCTTTTTTTGACCGATTCTAAATACACGGTCGGTTGCCTGGTTTTCCACGGCAGGATTCCACCAGCGGTCGAAATGAATCACATGATTTGCTTCTGTCAGATTTAAGCCTACACCGCCGGCCTTTAAGGACAACACCATAAATGGAACATAGCTTTGACTCTGGAATTGTTCAATAATTTTCTTTCTTTTGCTTAATGCCACACTTCCGTGCAAAATTAATCCCTTTCGCTTAAAGATGTTTTCCAGAAAATCGCAAAGCGGCTCCGTTATTTCCTTGAACTGGGTAAAAATCAGGACTTTTTCTCTTTTGTCATATATTGTTTCGCAGATTTCACGAAGTCTTAAGAATTTGCCGCTCTCTTTTTCTTCAAATCCTCCGGTTCCGAGATATTGATCCGGGTGATTGCAGATCTGCTTAAACTTCATAAGCGAAGAAAGAATCAGCCCCTTTCTCTGGATACCCTCTGTTTCGGCGATTGTTTGCTTTATTTCTTCAACTATATTTTTATATAATAGAACCTGTTTTTTACTTAAAGGCGCATATGTTTTCATTTCAACCTTTTCAGGGAGATCGGAAATAACTGATTTGTCGGTCTTTAATCGTCTTAAGATATATGGGCTGATGAGCTTGCGCAATCTTGAATAGCCGGAATTGTCATCTTTCAGACCTTTTGAAAATTGCTTGAACTCTCCGGCATTCCCGAGCAGTCCCGGATTTAAAAAATCAAATAATGACCAGAGGTCTGTCAGACGATTTTCAATAGGTGTTCCTGTCATTACGATCCTGTTGCGGGAGGTGAGATTTTTTATCGCTTTAGCCTGTTTTGTCCCCGGATTTTTAATGGCCTGCGCCTCATCCAGGATAATGTAGTTCCAAGAATAGGCTTGCAGCCATTCATGCCTTTGAATCAAGGCATATGTTGTTATAACAAGATCGAATGCATCTAAAGATTTTTTGTCCTTTGGAACATTGTCTTTCTTCATGCCGGCGCCTGAATGCGCAATATGAAATTTAATTTCAGGGGAGAATCGCTTAATCTCATTGTCCCAATTGGAAATAAGAGAGGCCGGGACTATTAAAAGACTGGCTTTATCAGATTTTCCTGATGTCTTAACATCATTTTTTATTTTATTTAAAAACGCAAGTACCTGAACGGTTTTGCCGAGACCCATATCATCTGCCAGGCAGGCCCCGAACTGAAGTGAATGCAAGAAATAGAGCCAGTTTAATCCCATTTTTTGATATTTTCTCAGCTTTGCCTTAAATCCTTTGCCTGGCATTACCGAAGTGATCAGAGCAGGATCTCGCAGTTTTCCCGTGACCGATTCCAGCCATTTTCCGTTTGAAATATCATGATCTATTTCCTGCGTGTCAATGCCCAGAAACTTTTCAGGCATAAGCTGAATCCTGAGGGCATCCCTCAGACTCAATCCATCATCATGCGTCATGGCTTTTGCTTTTTCATAGGCATCCATAATCTGCTTCAGTTTTTCCTGATCCACAGCCACCCACTTGTTCTTTATGAAGGCGAGCCCCTCTGACTCATCTAGTAATTGTTTTGCCTCCTTTTCTGAAATCTGCGTGTTCCCTAAAAATAACCGCGCATTGAAATTCAGGATTGCATCCATACCAACAAAAGATGGCTTGGAATCGCCAACGCTAAGATTCAGTCTCAGACTTGACTTGTTCCCTTTCCACCAGTTTGGAATTCTGCACAAAATGCCTGATTTTTCATAAACAGGGATTTCTTTTAGAAAAGAAAATGCTTCTTTTGCTGTCCATAAAAGAGGATGAAAAAGCTCTCCTGTTTCAAGAAGATCTGTAATCAGCGGACTCTTTTTTGCGGATAGATGCACTGTTGTGAGAAGTTCCAGGAGTTCATCATTTTCATATTCCCGCAATGCGTATTTAAGTGGGAGGTGTTTGGAACGTCCCTGCTTATTTAGCCCAGTGGAATACGTTGCCATAAAAGCAAATGGATAATCGTCGCTTTTATTTTCTACAAGATGGAAAAAAACCCTTCCTACAAGATGCACATTGGGGCTGTATGCCCTGATAAAATCTTCAACGGTTCCGCCAAAAGATTTGATCGCAAGGGTAAATGCGCGGTTTAATCTTTCCCATACATCCTCAAGCAATTCCGTGCTCAGGTATTCCGAACCGGTCATCATCGGGACCCGCTCTAAATGCATCTTTAAATCATCTTGTTCTATCAAAACCTTTGCTTTATGGCGCAGGATTTCCAAGTCAGGTGTCTGGCTCAATCTTTTGGCAAAAGCCCCTGTAAAATTCCGCCAGTATTCAAGAGAGGGGGAAAGCTGGACCCGATGATCACAAAACCCCAGGAACAAAAGCCATGAATCCGTGTCCGCGGAGAAACGTCTGTATATCTCTTTTTGTAACACACTGCTGCTCTTGCCTATGTCATTTTGCGCATCCGTCCATTCCAACTGAAGGTAACCAGTTGGCATAACAACAACGTTTAATTCCTGATTTATTGTTTTCTGCATGGGCCGACTCCACACCTTCGCGCCTTGCTCTTGATGCTCATTGCTCACCGAAAAAAATGCGATTTATAACCTTCCGAGGTATAGTCAGTTGGCTGCTATTCTCACATTAAAGCTTTTAGCTATTAGCTATTAGCTATTAGCTATTAGCCTTTAGCTAAAAGCTAACCGCTAATGGCTAATAGCTTTTTTACAAATAAGCTGAAACTATTGCCGGTATTGAAAGAAATACTTTTCGGACAAACACTAATTTAGGTTTTATACAGGAAAGGCTTTCAGAAGACAAGAATCAAACTCGTAATGATCCGATGTAACCGTTCACGGATTCATGGTTCGGGGGTTCAGGGGTTATCGAAATGGGAACGGTGCGGTCTGCCCGTGCGCCATTTTGGTGTCAGGATCTGGTTTACTGGTCCGGGGTATTATTTTACGACCAGAGAAAACTGCTTGATTAAACGCCACTTTTCTTAGTATGAAAAGAAATGTCCGGCTCAGTGTGTCTATATGCGGTG
>DAOUSD010000217.1 GCA_030627405.1 Deltaproteobacteria bacterium | reverse complement strand
TGAAATTAGAAAGTAGAAATTAGGGAGAGATTAAAATAGAAATTGGAAATTGGGAAGAACGGTACAAAAGCATGGAGACCAAATTTCCAATTTCTATTTTCTATTTTCTATTTTCAACGTTCCGTGAATGCTTACGTATTTTAAAGTGGCGGTTTCATAATCTATTCATATAAGGACTCGGTAAAAAATAACTTGGCATTTTTGCATCCCGACTTCACCATATCTTTAACCGATCTTCAATCGCAAAAGTCCTCGAAATAGCTCGTTATTCCTGCGGTTTTGCTCAATTAGATCGATTAAATCTACGGCAAATTCCGGCGCAAATTCTACCAAGTTATTCTTTACCGAGCCCTAAGATACTATTTTTTGTCCGGTTGTTTGCTCAATAACCTTCATTTTTTTGTTCGGGGCGCAGGCGCAATCCGTACAACTTATTTATACTCGGCTCCTTAGGGATAATGACTTGATATTTCGGTGAAACTTTAACTGTATGCATAATACCCCATTGATAATGTTTTGGAATCATAATATCATTATCGATAAAAGTTTGTCAATTATTGATAAAGTAGAAGAACATCTTCAGCATAAGGCTTGGAAAATATTTATTGTCCCGAAAAGCTGAAATCGTATGTTTTTAAAGAAACTCATCAGAAGAAATTCCAAGATTTTTCTTCAATCTAACAATATCATATGGATAAAGATACATGTCCGCATTTCTGCAACATCTGGTAAAACAGGCCACGCCGGGATGGCGTTCAAACCTGAATTTATCTTTAGCCGGCAATTTTCTGTTTTTGAGGATTTTGTTTCATAAAATTAATTCCTGTTAAGAAGTAACAAAAAAATGCCCTGGTATTAAAATATGTTGCATTTCCTGAAACAGCTATTTTATAATTTATTTAATTGATTAAGTTATACCTCGAAAGGCCACAACGCAATTTATAACCTTCCGAGGTATATATTTTGGCTATCAATAGAAAAGGAATCCATATGAAACCAAAAACAATTAAGTCAAGCAAGGGATTTTATTAATGGATATAAAAGAAATCCCATACCTTCCGGAACGTCTATCAGGTTTGGGAGTACTGGCTTCAAACCTCTGGTGGAGCTGGCATCCTGGAGCCAGAATGCTTTTCAAGATGCTGGATCGCCAGGTATGGAAAGAAAGCCGTCACAATCCTGTCAAGGTTCTTAAAGAACTCAGCAAAGAGACTTTTGACTCGGCAGCCGCAGATAAAGATTATCTGCGACACTATGACATAGTTCTTTCCAGATTCCATAAAGAAATAAAAGGAAACACATGCTTATTGCTGGAGGAAATTGAAGAAGCCAGGATGCACTCAATTGTATATTTTTCCGCAGAATATGGCCTGCATCATTCGCTGCCTTTTTATGCCGGCGGATTAGGATTTTTAGCTGGAGACTTTATAAAGGAATGCAGTGATTTAAGAGTTCCTCTGATAGCCGTGGGATTCATGTACCCGGAAGGATATCTCAAACAACAAATCCGTGAAGACGGTTGGCAGGAGAATATAGAACAAATACTTGACAGGGATAGCACATCCATTTTCAGAGTTCTGGACGAAAACGGAAACCAGCTTATAATCAAAGTGCCTCTAATTGAACCTCCAATACATGTAGCTGTATGGAAAATAGCTGTCGGTCGTGTAGCTCTTTATCTGATGGATACGGATATTGAGATCAATAATCCATGGAATCGTGGGATATCAGCACGTCTTTACACTGGTGATATCCAACAGCGACTTCGACAGGAAATTGTACTAGGCATAGGAGGAGCTGAGGTTTTAGAAAAACTTGGGATAAAACATTCAATACTGCATCTAAATGAAGGACATGCCGCCTTTGCTATGTTAGAAAGAATAAGGGATAACGTTCTGAAAGGAATGAATTATAGCGAAGCATCTCAATATGTCAAGAAAACCACTGTGTTCACGACTCATACACCGGTTGTCGCAGGGCATGACATATTTCCATTTCAGCTCATCGAAAAATATTTCCATTCATACTGGCCTTCTCTTGGACTTGATCGCGATTCATTTCTACAACTTGGGCTACACCCGAATGATCCTGATGCCGGTTTTAATATGACGGCTTTTGCTCTCAGAATGTCTGGATTTTGTAATGGAGTAAGCAAAAAACACGGAGAAGTGACCAGAAAAATGTGGCAGAGCCTCTGGCCGGACCTGCCTGAAAACAAGGTTCCAATTGACTATATTACTAACGGTATACATATCCCCACCTGGATCGAACCCAAAATGAAGCTTCTTTTCAACAAATATCTGGGACCTGGTTGGGTAGATGATATTGATAATCCTCTGATCTGGGAATTGATTGATGAAATCCCAGACGATGAGTTGTGGAAAACCCACTTCTGGTTAAAAATAAAGTTAATCGACGCCATAAGAGAAAGAGCTCGTCAACGCTGGGTAAACAACCGCATAAGCCCATCCAATATTCTTGCCTGCGGTACATTATTGGACCCCTCTGTATTGACTATTGGATTTGCCCGCCGTTTTGTTACTTATAAGCGAGCCGACCTCATTTTTTATAATTTGGAAAGGCTGAAAAAACTTTTAAATGATCGATGGAGACCGATTCAGATTATATTTGCCGGCAAAGCCCACCCCGCAGATGATCCCGGGAAAAGAATACTTCAAAAGATATATAATTTCGCACGTGATCCTGGTCTGTGTGGCAGAATTGCTTTTATTGAAGACTATGAAGAACAATTCGCACAATATATGGTTCACGGTGTAGATGTCTGGCTAAACAACCCCCTGCCGCCAATGGAAGCCAGTGGGACCAGTGGTATGAAAGCGGCTCTAAACGGCGTGCCTCATCTCAGCATCATGGATGGTTGGTGGATTGAGGGTTACAACGGAGAGAACGGCTGGGCATTTAATCATGAAGAATCTGAAGGTAACCAGTGCCAAAAGGATGCAGAAGCCATTTACAGGATTCTGGAAGAAGAAATAATACCATGTTATTATAAGGTTTCAGATCATGGAATTCCAGCCGACTGGGTTAGAATAATGAAAAATTCCATTAAAAGTAATGCTGCAAAATTTTCTGCACGCAGAATGGTTAAAGAATATATTGATAAATTCTACATCAAAGAATTGAAGGAAGTACAAAATGCTTAATGCCTGAATTTTGCAAAATTCAGCAAATAAAAGGAGAATAATATGGCGTTTGAGCCTGAAAAGGATAAAGTTTTAAAAATATGGAAATGTGAAGATACGGGCCTTGTTGTATCCATAAATCAATACGGGGAAGCTCAGCCAAAAGTTCAGATTGGTCCCAGAATATTAATGAAAAAAGATGGGGGAGATAGAGCCCCTGTTAAGGCAGGGCGACTTTCTATTGAGGACCTTATGTGGTTTTATGATATTATTGATGAAGTTAAAGATGAACTTTTGCGCTTGGCAAAGCCTGAATAATTTTATTCTAAGTTGATAAAATGCCTTACGATAATGCAATAATAAAGCCTTTAAAAAGAAAAAACTCTCCAAGCCTGGGGCCGGTTGCTGTATTGATGGCCGATGATAAGGACCTTAGTTTTTTTTGCAGGCTGCTCAATATAAGTGAAGATAATTTTACCAGGCTCCTGATGAGCAAAGTATATGTTGAGCATGCAGGCAAACAAAGTTTGTCTGCGGCAGGTCCATTTATCGGTGCTCCTTATGCCGTGATTCTTTTAGAAACACTTATTGCCTGGGGTGCAAGTAAGGTTATATTTTTTGGGATGTGCGGAGCAATTTCTCCGGAGGTTAAGATAGGAGATATTGTAGTGCCAACGGATTCAATAATTGATGAAGGCACATCAAAACATTACAATGCGGATGAAAGCCTGAGAAGCAAGCCGTCTTTTCTGATTGTAGAAAAGATAAAGCATATTTTTAATAAAAATGAGATCGAATTTCACGATGGTCTTGTTTGGACTACTGACGCCATATACAGAGAGACACGCGAAAAAATTGAGTATTATCAGGCAAAGGATGTCCTGGCAGTTGACATGGAACTTTCTGCGCTCTTCACAGTCGGAAGGTTTCGCAATATAGAAATAGGCAGTATTCTTGTCGTTTCCGATGAACTGTCGACATGTGAGTGGAATCCGGGCTTCAGGGAAAAACGGTTCGTAAAGACCCGTAAAATAGTTGCCAAAGCAATAAGGAGTTTATGTGCAACACTTTAGGAGCCGAGTATAAATATAGATAAAAGAAGATTCATTTTCATTGACAGTAAAAAAAATTGGTGTTATCGGCATTTAAAATCATAGGCGCGTAGCTCAGGGGGAGAGCGCTACCTTGACACGGTAGAAGTCGAC